>JANNCC010000012.1:0-14976 GCA_031386125.1 Chitinophagaceae bacterium | reverse complement strand
CACCGCCGTTGCATAGTACATCAGTTTTATTTCCAATGGGCCAGGGCGGGAGCAAATTGTTGAAGTTTGTTAAACATAAAATAGTATAACTTTAAAATAAATGAAATAAAATTTGGCGAATCAAAAACTTCGCTGAAATTTTACAGTTATAATTCTGTAAAACTATGACATCAAAATCAGAAAAAAAGATTCCGGCAAAAACGAATTCCGCTTCAGAGAAAACAGCTGCCAAAAAGCCGTCATCAAAACCATCTAAAAAAGAAGACGAAAATGACGACGATGATGATTTGGATGATGATGAGGCGAAGCCTGCAAAGAAAGCAGGTAAGGCATCTTCCAAAGAAGGCGGTGATGATGATGATGACGTAGATGATAAACCTGATGACTGGGAAAAACCCGAAGAGGAAGAAGAGTGGGATCCCGATTTTGAAGAATTTGATGTTCCTAAATCGAAAGGTAAAAAAAGTGCAGGTGCCGGAAAAAAAGAAGAAGAGGATGAATTCAAAGTTGATGATGAATTTAAAGACTTGTTTAATGACAAGGACATGGATGACGATGATGAAGATGACGACTACTAAACTCCAACCTCCTGAAAGGGTGGCAACACATTGATTAAAACAACCTCAACTAATTATACTTTTAGTATAAGCGATTTTGAACAGGCAAAAGAGAAAGTGTTGAACTGGGCACAACAGTTCAACACTTTTTGTTTTTTAGACAACCATCAGTATCAGATAGAGCCTCATTCTATGGAATGTCTGCTGGCGGCGGGAGTAAAGCGGCAATTAAAAGCAGATGCCGGAGATGCATTAAATCAATTACAGGAGTTCATTAATAGCGGGTCAGACCAGGATAGTCAGACCGTGTGGCTTTTCGGTCATCTCGCCTACGATTTAAAAAATGAAATAGAAAGACTCTCCTCTGCTAATTCTGACAACATCGGTTTTCCTGATTTATTTTTCTTTGAGCCGGAAATTATTATCCGGCTTACTGAAAACGAGATGATTATTGAAGCAGATGACCCAGCAGCTGTATATGCTACAGTGTCGGGCATTTCTCATGTGTCTGACACTGTAGCAGCCATTAAAATCCAAAGTCGGTTATCACAACAGCAATACATCGCTGTTATTAACAAACTGAAACAACATATTCTTCGGGGGAATTGTTATGAAATTAATTTCTGTCAGGAATTTTTTGCGGAAAATGCAGGCATTAACCCTGTTGAAGTTTATAAAAAACTCAGTTTACTTTCTCCAAATCCTTTTTCTGCTTTGTATAGGGTGGATAACAATTGGTTGCTTTGCGCAAGCCCCGAGAGGTTTTTAAAGAAACAGGGCAACAGGATATTGTCACAGCCTATCAAGGGTACATCAAAAAGAATTTTGAATAACAATGCAGAGGATGATAAAAGTAAAAATGAATTAAAGTACAGTGCCAAAGACCGTTCAGAAAATGTGATGGTAGTAGACCTCGTAAGAAATGATCTGGCCAAAGTTTGTGAGGAAGGAACAGTGGGGGTGGATGAGCTGTATGGTATTTATTCTTTTCCGCAAGTGCACCAGATGATTTCGACTATCAGTGGAGAATTGAAAAAAGATATTCCCTTTACAGAAATCATTAAAGCTATTTTCCCGATGGGCTCCATGACAGGGGCACCGAAAATGAGGGTGATGGAACTGATTGAAGAATATGAACAAACAAAACGGGGAATTTTTTCGGGGGCAGTTGGTTATATTTCTCCTGATGGCGACTTTGATTTCAATGTGGTGATACGAAGCATCATGTACAATGCAGAATCAGAATACCTTTCTTTTCAGGCTGGTTCAGGCATTACTTTTTCCAGTGACCCTGAAAAAGAGTGGGAGGAGTGTTTGATGAAGGCAGAAGCGATGAAAAAGGTGCTAGAAGAAAATAATCCTGGATTAATTAGTCCCGGAATTGGAAGTTTTAAGCAGTAACTGTAAACTTTCATCCAGTATCACATATCTCTTTGCGACAAAGATGTTCATTTTTTGAGTAGGTAACCGCAGTTCATATTTACCTTCAAGGGCAATTCTGTTATCAAAGCCGGGATTATAGCGATCGAAAAGGGCTTTATCAATCTCAACATGCCGGATGATGACAGCAGCATTAAAACGGCCGCTGATAACATAAGCCACCGAGCTGTTCATTTCATCATCTTTCAGATCAGGGCCAACATTAATTAACAAATCTTTCAATTCACTTTTTGTAACTGTAGTGATGCCACCTTCGCCTTCAAATATATAATGCGTACCAATGAATTTTTTTACATGGTTCATTGATTCCACCGGTAAGTTGTATTGAAGCGTCCAGAAATCTTTGCTTCCACTGCTTTTACGGATTGCTTTATCTACATTGCCCGGCCCGCCGTTATAAGCGGCCAATACCAGTAGCCAATCGCCATACTTCTGGTACAAATCAGTAAGAAGCCTTGCCGCAGCATGGGTACTTTTTACATAATCTAACCTTTCGTCATTACTTCTTCTGATGCTAAGGCCATATTGCTGTGCTGCAGCAGGCATAAAGGCCCAGGGGCCGCAGGCGCCAGCCCATGAAATAGCATTAAATTTTAAACCAGACTCAATAACGGCGAGGTATTTCATTTCCTTAGGCACCCCGTGTTGGATGAGTATTTCATCCATCATATCAAAGTAGGGTTTAGCCCATACTTTCATATCCAAAAAGCCTTTACGATTTTTTGATATAAAATTCTGAACAAAACCGACCGCCATCGGATTTAACTTCGCACCATTTACACCATCACCCATTACTGCAGTGGTAAATAGGTTTGTAAAGCCCTGTTTTGGATCATTAACTGGCAGCTTGTTAAGATTTAAAGTATCCTTATTAATACTTGTATCGTTGATTACAATTCTGGTTGTTAAATTCTGCTGAATTCCTGTAGCTTTTGATGCTTGGATCAGCGAAAAGCCCAGAATGCCCATTATTGTTATTTGCTTAAATTTTCTCAAACCAAATGATTATTAATCTTTTACAATGTTTTTTCGCCCAAAAGAAGGGCAGAAACTTGCAACAAAGATACTTCATCAAACCGGTTTGCCATCACTTGGAGACCGAAGGGCATGCTGTTGGAATGTGTAAAAAGGGGTAGAGAAATGGCAGGAATTCCCGCCAGGTTGGCCATTACTGTATAGATATCAGCCAGATACATGGCGATGGGGTCGTCCATTTTTTCACCCGCCTTGAAGGCTGTGACCGGGGAAGTAGGGAGAAGAATAAAATCGAAGTCGTTGAAGATCAATTGGATTTTTTCTGTTAAAATTTTCCTCACCCGTTGGGCACGGGTAAAATAAGCATCGAAATACCCGGCACTTAAAACGAATGTGCCCAACATGATTCTCCGCTTTACTTCTTTGCCAAAACCAGTTGACCGGGACTGTTTATAAAAATCTGTCAATTCAACTCCGGGTGCTGTAGTCCGGTAACCATATTTTACTCCGTCAAACCGGGACAGGTTAGAGGAAGCTTCGGCAGTAGTAAGTATATAATAAGCCGGTACAATGTAGTCGAGTAATTCAAACTGAACCGGTTTTACAGTATGGCCATCCTTTTGTAAATCCTCAATTTTTTGCTTTATCGCAGCAGAAATTTCCGCATCAATGCCCGGATGATTTAAGGCTTCTTCAAAATAAGCGAACCGGAATTTTTTATCAGATGAAAGCTGTGATGAATAAGCTGGCACTTCTTTTTGCGATACAGTACTGTCATATTTATCTGCACCTGCCATTACTTCAAGTAATAATGCAACATCCGCAATGGTATTTCCAAAAATGCCTATCTGGTCGAACGATGAAGCATAAGCAATTAAACCATAGCGGGAAATTCTTCCATAGGTTGGTTTCAGCCCGATAATGCCACAGAAATCTGCCGGTTGGCGAACTGACCCACCAGTATCACTACCTAATGATACCATACAAAGACCAGCCTGAACCGCTACTGCCGAACCACCTGAAGATCCTCCGGGAACTCTTGTTTCATCTAATGCATTCAATACCCTGCCGTAGGTTGAATTTTCATTACTGGAACCCATTGCAAACTCATCACAATTGAGATTGCCAATGATGATGGCATCTTCTTCCAGCAATCTTTCAACAGCTGTGGCAGAATAAATTGAAGTAAAATTTTTGAGAATGTCGGATGAAGCAGAAATCTTGTGGTCTTTGTAGCAGATAACATCTTTCAACCCAATAATAACACCATGCAGTTTTCCCAAAGGAGTACTGCTTTTCCTTTTTTCATCAAACTGCTTTGCTTTTGTTATTGCTTCATCAGCATATACTTCAATAAAAGCATTAAGATGTTGAGTGGCATGGATACACTGCAGGTAATGTTCCACTGTTTGTAAACAGGTTACACTTCCTTCCAGTAATTGGGCATGATATTGCTCAATGGAAGTAAACTCAAACAAATGAGATAGCTTTTTGTGTAACGAAAATTCGTTAAGAGGATTACTCTTTTACAGAGTTTTTTACATCTGAAGCACTCTCTTCTATTTCCTTTTTCACATTACTCTTGGCATCGTTAAACTCACGGACACCTTTTCCTAACCCACGCATCAGTTCAGGTATTTTGCGACCTCCGAATAAGAGCAACACGATAACCAGGATAATGATGATTTCATTAGTGCCAAGCATCCCTATTAATGTAGGTTGTATCATAATCATGAAAATTAGAACTCAAAGATATGAAGTACTTAAAAATAAAGGAATAATTAGTTATAAGTACCATAAATAATAAAAAAGCCCCTCACTTTGAGCGAGGGGCTTTTCAAATATTTTAATGAAAAATTACTTTGTAGTTTCAGCAACAGCCTGACGTTTTTCACGGATCCTTGCACTCTTACCACTGCGGCTACGCTGATAGAACAATTTGGCACGGCGTACATTACCTGTCTTGTTCAGCACAATTGAATCAACATTTGGAGAAAAGAACGGGAAAACCCTTTCTACGCCTATTCCATCAGAAATTTTACGAACAGTAAAACTAGCTGTAGCACCATTGCCTTGCTTTTTGATAACATCGCCTTTAAAAGACTGGATTCTCTCCTTGTTACCTTCAATGATCTTGTAGTTAACGGTAATGTTATCGCCAGCTTTGAATTTCGGAAATTCTTTCTTGCCTGTCAACTGCTCATGTACGTATGCTATTGCGTTCATAATCCTGATTTTTACGGACGGCAAAGGTAGGGGAAACGGTTTAAAGTTTGAAGTTTCTAGTTCAAAAATTTCCTGCTTTTGTCAGCATCCAATATGGAATTATTAAAGATTGCTGTTCTGATAACCTTAAACTATTAAATCCTAAACTATTTAATAGACTTACCTCGCCACATTTACCGCCCTTTTCTCTCGTATCACTGTCACTTTTATCTGGCCGGGGAATGTCATTTCGGTCTGAATTTTCTGGGCTATTTCGAAAGAAAGCCTGTCTGACTCCTGGTCTGTTACTTTATCAGCTTCTACTATTACCCTTAATTCACGGCCAGCCTGGATAGCATAAGCTTTCTCCACACCAGTATAGGCCATTGCCAATGCTTCAAGATCTTTGATACGTTGCAGGTATTGCTGCATAATTTCCCTTCTTGCTCCAGGTCTTGCACCACTGATGGCATCACAAGCCTGAACGATTGGGGAAATAACATACTGCATTTCCATTTCATCGTGGTGAGCTCCAATACCGTTTATTACGGCTGGATTTTCACCATATTTTTCTGCCAATTTTGCTCCCAGCAATGCGTGGCTCAATTCACTTTCTTCGTCAGGTACTTTACCAATATCGTGTAGCAGACCAGCTCTTTTAGCCAGTTTTACCATGTTTTGATTCATTCCTAACTCGGCAGCCATGGTGGCGCAAAGATTGGCTGTCTCCCGGCTGTGCATCAGCAGGTTTTGACCGTAAGAAGAACGGAATCTCATCCTTCCTACCATTCTCACTAATTCCTTATGCAGGCCATGTATTCCCATTTCAATAACCGTCCTTTCCCCAATTTCCATTACCTGTTCTTCAATCTGTTTTTTGGTTTTTTCCACTACCTCTTCAATTCTTGCAGGGTGGATACGTCCATCGGCTACTAATCGTTGTAGACTCAAACGAGCAATTTCTCTGCGGAGTGGGTCGAAGGAGGAGAGAAGAATTGCTTCCGGAGTATCATCCACAATCAGATCAACACCAGTGGCAGCTTCTAAAGCCCGGATATTACGGCCTTCACGACCAATAATCTGGCCTTTTATCTCATCACTCTCCAAGTGGAAGACGGTTATGGTGTTTTCAATTGCCTGTTCTGCAGCAGTTCGCTGTATGGTTTGAATGATAATCTTTCTTGCTTCTTTATTGGCCTTTTGTTTAGCATCATCAATAATTTCCTGCTGTATGCCAATGCCTTGTGTGTGGGCTTCACTCCGCATACCTTCTATCAACTGGTTTTTTGCTTCTTCGGCAGAAAGGCCGGCTATTTTTTCCAAGCGACGGTTATGTTCTTCTGTATGTTTATCGAGTTCGGTTTTCTTGATATTCACTAGTTCAATCTGGCGGTTCAGATTTTCTTTGATAATGTCGTTGTCTTTAATCTGCTTATCAAGACTAACCTCTTTCTGAGTGATGGATTGTTCCTTCTGACGGGTACGATTCTCGCTGTCGTTTATTTTCTTATTCTTTTCAAATACCTCTTTATCATGCGCAGATTTTAGTTGTACAAAACGCTCCTTGGCATCCAGTTCTTTTTCCTTGCGGATGGTTTCAGCTCTCAATTCAGCTTCCCGGAGGATGGTTTGCGACTGGAGTTCAGCTTCTTCTAATTTCCTGTTTGAGTTTTTGGCAAAAATAAATTTACCCACTATGAGGCCGACAATAAGGGCGGCAGCACCGATGATGATGTAGATTATATTCGGATCCATGAATGATTTTGTTTAAATGTGGCACAATGCTAATGTTTAATATAAACTTCATATACAGAAGTATACGTAATGTAGCGAAGATACTAAACAGGGGCTAAAAACATTAATAAGCCGGGATTTAGTTAAAAAATCCGGATTTAGGCAGGGTGATTGTCCAACAATCTTTCAATTGTTTTTAATTGTTCCACCAGATTTTCCTTCTCAATGGCTGCTGCTCCGTCTTTTGTTTGCTCAGTAGCATACCAGATAAGTACCATGGCAACATAATCCTGCATATCCTTACCTGCAAACATGGTTTTGAATTCAATTATCTTGTCATTAATGGTTTTAAGGGTCTTTCTGACCACCTCTTCATCTGCCGGTTCAATTTTAACCCGGTAGCTGCGGTCGCCGATAAATGCAGAAATCGCAATTAAATCACTCATATTGTTGGAATTTTCGATATCATTTTAATTACATTCAGTGTCCCCTGATAACCTCAAGCCATTATCCTCAGTAAAAACAAGCGTTAAGGACACCACCTAAGGAGACGATTAAATTTTTAAACGTTTGCCATGTTTGCTAAAATTAAATCATCAGTTTTTATTGATGCATTACAGTTTCAACTGACTACCCCAAAGATAACTGTCTTCGGGGTGTTTTGAAAGATGACAGCGGTAGTATTTGCCGTACTATCGAAAGAGATATTGCCGTTGACAGGGAAGAACTTATCTGGAGTGGATTAAACGATTTACCTTATGGAAGATATACCCTTGAGTTTTCGCAGGATGATAATAAAATGAAAATGAACCTGGTATAAAGGGTGTAAATTATTCTCCCAACATTGCAATACACCTGTCAATTTCTTTCAAATAGCCATTGATTCTTTTTTCAAATTCTTTTTTATCCGCCTCACTCATATCCCCGGCACTTACTTTTAATATACTTACCTGTTGCCTCAGCTCATCTGTACTTTTTTGTTGCATTGAAATTTTTTGCTGAGTAGCATCCAGTTCTTCTTTTAGTTTGCTGTTTTCTTTTTGCAAAGCAGTATGCTGCTTCAGCAGTTGCTGAAGTTTATCCTGTATGCGTTTCAGATGTTGTTCGGTGGTACTCATTTTCTGATTTCAGCCTGAAGGTCTTTTTCCAGTGTTGCCATTATTTTACCCATCCATCCATCAATTTCTTTATCGGTCAATGTTTTTTCTTCATCAAGGAAAGTAAAATTAACCGCAACTGATTTTTTACCAGCACCCAATTTATCACTTTCAAAAATATCAAACAGTTTTATCTCCTGTAGTTTATTCAGCTTTATCTTTTCCACCGTTTGCTGCACCTGCTCCCAGGCCAGTTCTTTTGGTACAATGATCGCAACATCCCGCTGCATAGCAGGGTACTTTGATATTTCTTTTACTGCCTTTGTTTGTTTAGATGCAAGCTCTGATAACACCGCCCAATTAAGACCAGCGAAAAATACTGGTTGTTTAATACCAAATTTATCAAGAATGCTTTTCTTCACTTCACCGGCACCAGCGATGATTTGATTATTTACTTTATAAACAATATGGTTATCTAATTTAGGCACTTGCAACACTTCAGTAGCATCTGGGGTGATGCCTAACACTTTCAACACAGCATCTACAGTTCCTTTCAGGGAATAGAAATCTGATGATACACTTTTTTGTTTCCAGCTATCTTCATTTTTATTTCCGGTAATGACTACGCAAAGTTTTTCTGATTCAACGTATTTACCCGGTGCTGATGTGCTGTAGGCATTCCCAAATTCAAACAGGTGGAGCGAACTGTTTTTATGATTGAGGTTATGAGCTACTACTTCCAATGCTGTTTCAAACAGAGAATTACGGAGAATATTTAATTCTGCACTAAGGCTGTTCAGCATCTTTACCATGCTCTGCAATTCTTCTTCCGAAAAGTATACTGCATTGGTAATGGAATTGGTCATCATTTCATTGAAGCCTTGTCCTACCAGGTAGTTAGCTACTTTTTCCCGATAGATTTCTTTCGCATAATTATCTTCCACGGCCGGGGTGATAGTGATGGCTTCGGGAATATCAATATTGTCGAGACCATCAATTCTTAAAACTTCTTCAATCAAATCGGCTGGCAAACTGATGTCTGGCTTATGATAAGGCACTGCCACTCTTAATTCATCAATACCTTCTTTCAGTGTTTCAAACCCAAGACTGTTGAGAATATTTTTTACTGCATCGGGATGATAATTTTTGCCGCTTAATTTTTTGATGAAGTGATATTTTACAGCAACCTCTGTTTTAGGTTTAATAGTTGGATACACATCCACAATTTCTGATGCAATTTCGCCACCAGCAATTTCTTTGATAAGGTTAGCTGCTCTTTTCAGCACATTCACGGTGGCAGAAATATCTGTTCCTTTTTCGAAGCGGCTGGCTGCATCTGTCCTCAATCCGTGGCGGAAAGAAGTTTTACGGGTTGTTACCGCATCAAAGCAGGCACTTTCTAAAAAAATATTTTTAGTCGCAGCGGTAACACCACTGTGCAAACCACCAAATACACCGGCAATACAGATGCCTTCTTTGTCATCACAAATCATCAGGTCTCCCGCACTTAATTTTCTTTCTTTTTCATCCAGAGTGATAAAAGGAGTTCCTTCAGGCAGGGTTTTAACTATTATTTTTTTACCAGCAATTAAATCGGCATCAAAAGCATGAAGAGGTTGACCAGTTTCATGTTGAATGAAGTTGGTAATGTCAACAATATTATTGATTGGCCGCAAGCCGATTGCTTTTAGTTTTTGCTGTAACCATTTTGGCGATTCGGCAATAGTTACGTTGGCAATACTAACACCAGAGTAACGGGGGCAAGCTGCTTCATTCTCCACTTTTACTTCAATAGTAAGAGAAGTATTATCAACTTTAAAACCGTTGCTGTTAGGTAGTTTCGGTTTACTATCACTTTTATCATGATGGCTTAAATAAGCACAAACATCTCTTGCCACACCCCAATGGCTCATCGCATCCATGCGGTTGGGAGTGAGACCGATTTCGTAAATAATATCTTCATATGGGTGGAAATATTCAACAGCTGTGGTTCCCACTTTTACTTCATTTGGCAACACTAAAATGCCTGCATGAGAAGTACCCATTCCAATTTCATCTTCGGCGCAAATCATTCCATGGCTTTCCACACTTCTGATTTTTGCCACTTTCATGGTTAATGGTTCGCCGGTGGTTGGATAAATAGTAGTGCCAACAGTTGCTACTATTACTTTCTGTCCCGCAGCTACGTTAGGTGCTCCGCAAACAATTTGCAGAGGTTCTTTACCACCAACATTTACTTTGGTCAGTGTTAGTTTATCCGCATTGGGATGTTTCTCTGTACTCAGCACTTCGCCAACTACCAAACCCTGTAAGCCGCCTTTTACATCTTCATATTTATCCATGCTTTCTACTTCCAGTCCGATGGAAGTAAGGATGCGGCTGAGCCTTTCGGGATCCACTGTTGCGGGAAGGTATTCGCTAAGCCATTTGTAAGAAATCGTCATGTTCGGGAGGGTCTTTTATTGGCTGCGAAGATAAAGGAAACTGGTGTCTGACACGTTGTATAGGGAACTTGCTGTCTGCCTTATACAGTTCTCACTAAATTGCACTTTCAAAATTTTCTGAGTGAAATTTAAAGTAGTCGCCATATTACTTATCATCATCTTCTCACTTCTTCCTGTGTATATGCTGTATAAATATTTACAAAAAGTGATGCGGCCACGGGAGTCCATGCAACGGTTTCTTTGCTGGCTGCTGGCCAACTTTGTATTAATATTTGCCTATACTTTTTTACTTGTTTTTGTAATCAAGTTGCTGTTTCGGGGAGCTTAGAAATATCTTCTTATTTTTACGTAATAACAAAACACAAACTGATTTTATGACATATAATCTTTTAAAAGGAAAACGGGGAATTATCAGCGGGGCACTCGATGAAAATTCCATTGCCTGGAAAGTAGCAGAGAAAGCATACGAGGAAGGGGCAACTTTTGTTTTAACCAATGCGCCTATCGCTATGCGGATGGGTGAAATAAATAAGCTAGCGGAGAAGACAAAGTCAGAAATTGTTCCGGCTGATGCTACAAATGTGGATGAATTGACCAATCTCTTCACCAAATCACAGGAAATACTGGGTGGAAAGATTGATTTTGTTCTCCACTCAATCGGCATGAGTGTGAATATCAGAAAGAAGATTCCTTACACGGAATCCAATTATGATTATTTTATGAAAGGCATTGATGTGTCGGCCCTGTCGTTTCATAAAATGCTGGCAGTGGCCAAAAAATTAGATGCAATAAACGAATGGGGGAGTGTAGTGGCATTGACGTATATGGCTGCTCAGCGTACCTATCCTTTTTATACGGATATGGCAGATATTAAAGCCATGCTTGAATCTATTGCCCGCAGCTTTGGTTATCATTACGGAGTAGAAAAGAAAGTTCGTATCAATACGGTTTCACAATCGCCAACAAAGACAACTGCTGGTACTGGCATCAAGGGCTTTGGAGATTTCTTCGACTTTGCCAACTCGATTGCACCATTGGGAAATGCCAGTGCAGAAGATTGTGCTAACTATTGCATCACCCTTTTCTCTGATTTAACAAGAATGGTAACGATGCAGAATTTATTTCATGACGGCGGTTATTCAAGCACCGGCGTTAGTAATGAGGTGATGGAAAAACTGGGAGTTGACTCGAAAATTATTTAAGTAATAACAAAAGCCTCCGATACGGAGGCCTTTGTTATTATAGGTCTAAGAGCTCACAGCTCGAAGCTTCTCTTTAATATTCATCTTCATTAAACAGGAAATCTTCCTGGGTTGGATAGTCGGGCCAGATGTCTTCGATGGTTTCGTACACATCACCTTCATCTTCCAGTTCCTGCAGGTTCTCCACCACTTCAATGGGGGCACCACTACGGATAGAGTAATCAATCAACTCATCTTTGGTGGCCGGCCAGGGAGCATCTTCGAGGTACGAGGCTAATTCTAAGGTCCAAAACATCTTCGCAGGGGTTTAATTTTTAATGGGTCTTTCACCCTAATTTTCGGCAAATGTAGCTTTATTAACGAATTTTCCAAATCCTTAGTTGTACACCGGTTTTTAAAGGGGTTCTTAAAAATAATGACCGGGCAAAAAATTGAGGTTTTGCTGGCGGTTGCTATTTGCAGATATTTGATTTATTAAACCCATATTTGGCTGCATGATAACCGGGAAAAATATTCATAAACGATACGGAACCGTTGAAGTTTTGAGAGGGGTGGACGTAGAAATTAATAAGGGAGAAGTGGTTTCCATTGCCGGACCATCGGGTTCAGGCAAAAGTACTTTGCTGCATATTTTAGGCACATTGGACAAGGCAGACATCGGTGCGGTGAGTATGAATAATATCGTTATCAATTCACTCAGCGGTAAAAGACTGGCGGCTTTCCGGAATAAACATATTGGTTTTGTTTTCCAGTTTCATCACCTGCTGCCGGAGTTTACCGCCTGGGAAAATGTGTGCATACCCGGCTGGCTGGCTGGCAGAAAAAAGGCAGAGGTAAAAGAAAAAGCGGAAGGATTATTAACATTGCTGAGACTTTCTCATCGCATGGAAAACAAGCCGAATGAAATGAGTGGTGGTGAGCAGCAGCGGGTGGCTGTTGCCAGAGCATTAATTAATAATCCGGATATTGTTTTTGCGGATGAACCTACTGGCAATCTTGATTCGGCGAACGCAAAAGAATTACATCAACTTTTTTTTGACCTTCGGGATAAATTCAATCAAACATTTCTCATCGTTACTCACAACGAAGAACTAGCCAAACTCAGCGACCGGGTTTTATATATGAAGGACGGGAAGATTGTATAATGTGCCAATTTGCTGATATGCTAATTCTAAGGATGCCCTGTGAACCAGTTTTTTAGTTCGTCCATTGTATTGGTGGTTTTAGTTCCGTCTGTCCACCAGTCGTGAAAAGTAAGTGGATAGGTGATTATTTTTCTATCCACTCCTAATGTTCCCAGTTTTGTGTACATGCCGCTGCTTTGGTCGGGTGTCACCACAAAGTCGAGGTCGCCATGAAAGAAGATAGTTGGAGCAGAAACAGCAGTGGCCTGGTACTGCGGACTGCAATCCTTATAGCGTTGCGTTGCAGCAGGAGAAGAAGGGAACAATGGAACGCCTAAAAAGGGTTGCAGTATAATATTGTAGATATTGAAATTGTAATACGACATGGCAAACAAATCTGTTGGGCCCGCCAGCGAACCCACTGCTTTTATTTTTCCATTACCATTCCTGGTGTAGGTGTAGGCTAAAGACAAATGTCCGCCGGCACTATGTCCTACTATGTATAATTTCTGTGCATTGAATGTATGAACCGAAGCCTGCCTTAGTGTGAACTGTACAGCACTGTCCACATCATCTATTTGCATTTTATAATTATCAGGAGTATTTAATGTAAGACGGTAATTAATGTTGGCAACAGCATATCCCCGTTGTTTTAAACCGTTTAACAGCCAGGTTAGTTCTGCCTTATCACCTGTTGACCAGCCACCGCCGTGTACAACAACAATAAGAGGGGTGTTAGTTGTTCTGCCAGCCGGTAAACCCAAGTCTAATTTCTGGCTGGCATTAGCACCATAAGATATGTTTTGAATGGTGGTATCTGTAAGTGGGCCGGGAGGCGGGGGTGGTGGATTGATTATATCATCCGGCTGGCAACTGGCTAACGATAATATCAATAAAATCGAAATGATAAAACGATTGATCCTCATAGCTTCTTGTTTGGTGATAAAGAGATAACGGTTGATTGACGTTTAAAGTCTGAAAACCGTTGGAAAAATTAGTTAATGTAAAATAGGAAATAAATGCAGCGGATACTAAACCCTTGGTTTCCAGGGAATTTCTTCCACTTTTAACTGATGCCCTGTGTACCGGCTCAAAACAAAAAGATAATCACTCAGGCGGTTAAGATATTTAATAATAATTTCTTCTACTTCGGGGCTTTCTAATTCTAACCTTACAGAGCAACGTTCTGCCCTGCGGCAAACACAACGGGCAATATGCAAATAAGATAAAGTAGTATGCCCGCCGGGTAAGATAAAATTCTTCATGGGTGGAACGGTTTCATTCATCCTGTCCATTTCTTTTTCCAGCAATTCTACATCAGTCTCTATCAAATCAGGTATCCGCATTTTTGGTTCTTTGATGGGGTCGCAGGCAAGAGATGAACCGATAGTAAAGAGACGGTCTTGCACTTCTAATAATATCTTTTGCCCTTGTGCATCGGTCAGTAAATCTTTACACAAACCAATGTATGAATTCAATTCATCCACTGTGCCGTAGGCTTCAATGCGGAGATGTGATTTTGGGACTTTTGTTCCTCCTATTAATGAGGTGGTTCCTTTGTCGCCTGTCTTGGTATATATTTTCATTGCCATTGTAGGAAAGTTCAGAGTTAATGGTTCATAGTTCATTGCTAAACCGGAACGCTGAATATTAATATAATAAAAGTAAAAGACCTTAGTTTGTAATTTGATAAAGAGAATTTACGGTTCTTTGGGAACCTTCTATGAATCATGAACCATGAACTCTTGTTTCTTCCGGTCACTTTCAATTATCCCATCCCGCAATCTTACAATCCGGTGTGCATGATTCGCAATATCTTCTTCATGGGTTACTAATATTACTGTGTTACCCCTATTATGAATGTCGCCGAAAATTTCCATTATCTCTTGCGATGTTTTTGAATCAAGGTTTCCGGTTGGTTCATCAGCCAAAATAATAGAAGGGTCATTTACTAATGCTCTGGCAATAGCTACCCGTTGGCACTGGCCTCCGGAAAGTTCGTTTGGTTTATGATGGCTTCTGTCCGTAAGGCTTACCATTTCCAGTACCTGCATGGCTTTTTCATTGCGAAGCTTTCTGCTCATACCTGCATACACTAATGGCAAGGCAACGTTTTCTAACGCCGTTAACCTTGGCAATAGATTGAACTGCTGAAATACAAAACCAATTTCCTGGTTGCGAACTTCTGCCAGTGCATT
>JANNCC010000346.1:0-1762 GCA_031386125.1 Chitinophagaceae bacterium | reverse complement strand
GCAGATTTTTTTAATTCACTGGAGCAAAAGCCTTTTATTATTAATACTTCACGTGGTTCTGTTGTGCAAACTTCAGCATTAATAAATGCGCTACAGCAAAATATTATTTCTGGTGCTGCGTTGGATGTTTTGGAAAATGAGCAATTAAGCAAATTTACTGTTGCACAAAAGGAAGAATTGCTGTACCTTACAAAGCACCCCAATGTAATATTAACACCGCATATTGCCGGCTATTCAACACAAGCCTTTGATAAAATGAGTGCGGTTATACTGGAAAAGCTTGGGATATAATTTTTTTACTATTTTTGTAGTACATGCAACGCCTTAGGCCACCTGAGGCGTTGTATTTTTTTTTATTTGTTTAAACTGAATTTTATGAACGCAACCAATTATGTAACAGCCGAAACGTTTGAAAGGTTGAAGGAAGAGTTACAGCACATGAAAGGTGTGGACAGGCCGGCAGCAAGTAGTGCTATTGCCGAGGCAAGAGAAAAGGGTGATTTGAAGGAAAATGCTGAATACGATGCTGCCAAAGAAGCACAAGGCATGCTGGAAGCTAAAATAAAACAGCTGGAGGGTGTACTGGCCAATGCCCGTATTTTGGATGAAAGTAATATTGATACCAGTAAGGTTTCCATTCTTACCAAGGTTACTTTAACCAATATGAATACCAAAAAACAGGTAACCTATAAAATTGTTTCTGAAAATGAAGCCGACCTGAAGCTGGGAAAAATTTCAGTTACTTCGCCCATTGGCAGAAGCCTGTTGGGTAAAGTGATTGGCGATGTGGTTGATGTAATAGTGCCTGCAGGCGTACTTAAATTTAAAGTTGAAAAAATCGAACTTTAATTGTCATTAAAAAATTTCAATCCCATTCAAAATCTGGATGGGATTTTTTTGTACCTTATACTAATCAGACATTAAATCTATCCTAATAAAAGCTGTCAGGTTGTATTGAGCCTGTCGAAGTGATGTCAAAACAGGGGCCATTTGGAAAAGAGCTTCTTTTATTTGTGAACCCGCCTTCGACAAGCTCAGGCAAACAGTATGATTTTAATGTCTAATCGGTATTATTATCACTAAATTTTTTTTATGACCATATTTTCAAAAATCATCAACGGAGAAATACCATCATACAAAATTGCAGAGAACGAAAAATTCATTGCATTTCTTGATATTCAACCGCTGGTAACCGGCCATGTATTGGTTGTGCCTAAAACAGAAGTAGATAAATTATTTGATGTGCCTGATGATTACCTGGCAGCCATGCTGGTATTTGCAAAACCCATTGCACATGCTATTGAAAAAACATTTGATTGTAACAGATGTGGTATAAGTGTTATCGGGCTTGAAGTGCCGCATGCACACATGCACCTGGTTCCCATCAACTCGGCCAACGATTTAAATTTTACGAAGCCAAAAATAAATGCTTCGCAGGATGAGTTGAAAGCGGTACTGGAAAAACTAAAAGCTGCATTAAGCTATGTTGATTGATAGCCTGAAACCAACGCCATGAATGGTTTCCAATACAATATTGGGGTCCGACTTAAAATGTTTGCGCAGTTTGGTAATGAAAACATCCATACTTCTGCCCAGAAAATAATCATCCTTGCCCCATACGTTCAATAAAACTTCATCCCGTTTTAAAACCTTGTTTTCGTGCTGGGCAAAAAAGCGCAGCAGGTCCGATTCTTTTTGTGTGAGCGTAATAACTTCTTTGCCGTTGTATATTTTTAATTCGTTTACCACAAATTTTAATTTA
>JANNCC010000325.1:0-15183 GCA_031386125.1 Chitinophagaceae bacterium | reverse complement strand
ACCCACACCATACCCGGCATCACATCTTTCTTTCGCAGCTCTTGATGCTACATCCCGGGGAACGAGGTTCCCAAATGCGGGATATCTTCTTTCGAGATAATAATCTCTTTCCTCTTCCGGAATATCATTCGCTTTTCTTTTATCACCCTTTTGTTTTGGTACCCATATACGTCCATCATTTCTTAATGACTCCGACATCAACGTCAATTTCGATTGATGGTCGCCACTTACGGGAATACAAGTAGGATGTATTTGTGTAAAACAAGGGTTAGCAAAAGTGGCTCCTTTTTTATGTGCTTTCCATGCAGCGGTAACATTACTTCCCATTGCATTGGTAGAAAGATAAAATACGTTACCATATCCACCACTGCACAACAACACTGCATGACCAAAATGTCTTTCCAATTCACCATTAATCAAATTGCGGGCAATAATTCCTCTTGCCTTTCCATCCACCATCACCACATCCAACATTTCATGACGGGCATACATGGTTACATTGCCCAATGCCACTTGCCTTTCCAATGCCTGGTAAGCTCCTATCAATAACTGCTGACCGGTTTGCCCAGCCGCATAAAAAGTTCTTTTTACCTGCGTACCACCGAATGAACGGTTATTCAATAATCCTCCATACTCTCTTGCAAACGGAACACCCTGCGCCACACATTGGTCAATAATATTTACACTCACTTCTGCCAAGCGATGCACATTGGCTTCTCTTGCCCGGTAGTCACCACCTTTCACTGTATCATAAAATAAACGGAAAACCGAGTCACCATCATTCTGATAATTCTTGGCGGCATTAATACCACCTTGCGCAGCAATGGAGTGAGCCCTTCTTGGAGAATCCTGGAAACAAAATGCTTTTACTTTGTAACCCAGTTCTCCCAACGCAGCTGCTGCCGAAGCACCAGCCAAACCAGTACCAACGATAATGATTTCTAATTTGCGTTTGTTAGCCGGGTTCACCAATTTGCAATGGCCTTTATAGTCTACCCATTTTTCTTCTAACTTACCTGTGGGAATTTTTGAATCCAACATAAATCAATTTGATAATGTGATAATATGCTAATGAGCTATTTTTTTATTTGCCCAGCTTCAGTTCTCTGAGCATCTTCGTTGCAAGTTTACCCTGAGTTTATTGAAAGGCACTCTTCATCATTCTGTTCGCTACTCAACAATTGTTGAACCCCTCCCCTCCGGAGTTCTAATACATCTTACATTTTTCAATCTCCGGGTTTCACCCGAAGCTATTCAAATTCGACCCCTTCGGGGTTTGCTCTATTCACCATTGACCATTCACTACTCTACACCCATCCCAAATACATACTCACCGGCATCATAGCAAAGGCCAACGAAATAATAATGGAATAACCAATGCCCACATTTTGAATCAGGCTGTTATACTTTGCGTTGCTCACTCCCACTGTTCTGAATGCACTTTGAAAACCATGAATTAAATGCCAGCACAATGAAAAACAGGCAAACACATAAGCTATCACCACCCACAATTCACTAAACGTAAATTGCATCAGGTTATACATATTGTGCATGTGCACACCGTTAATTTCTATTTCAGTTAATTCTTCATGTCCGATGAAACGGGCAGGCACCCAAAAATGCCACCAATGTAAGATGAAGAATAATAAAAGAATGGTTCCTAATAAGCCCATACTGCGGCTATACCATTTGCTGCCCTTGTTTCCCATTGGCACAGCATAATCTTTCTTTCTTTTACTACGATTTTGAAACTCCAGCATAAAGCCCTGGATGATGTGGAGGAAGATGCCGAGGAACAGACCAATCTCCGCAAAACGAATTACAACTGTGCTACCCATGAAATGAGCTGCCTTGTTAAACATCACACCACCATCGTTGGCCCAGATACAGGCATTGATACCAGCATGTACAATTAAAAAAGTAATAAGAAACAAACCCGTCAACGCCATTACCCACTTTTTGCCAATCGAGGAAGTGAACAGTTCAGACCATTTCATCAGAATTACGTTTTATTATTTGGCGGATGTTACTTACCACAAAAATTGTATCCCAAACAAGAGATTTAAAATTTATTGTGGCTGATTCATGAGCCAGTTCTTTTAGATTACCGGTTTCTGCAAAAATAGTATCGGAAGGGCAAATAAACTCTGAATTATGAAACTTCTTTGGAAACGAAATTTTTGACTGTTTAAAGCAGCAGTATACTACTTTTAAATTAGTGGATACTGCTAAGCCCTAAAAGAAAAATCAGGTAAAGCTTACCTGATTTTTGTTACTATACTAACTATCGCTTTTAGTCAATAGAAATACCTGCACTGGCATAGCCGGCAATAGTTGTAATTAAAGAGATACCAGTAGCAGCACTTGAGAAAACGAGCAAATATCTTGATTGTGCCGTTACAGGGATTGACAATCCGGTTGTAATTCCTGAACAGGCTGTTCCAATACTGATTGTACCTGTTAAATCGGGTGTAAGAAAAACTTCTGCCGCGGATACCGGCGAAAACAGATTGCTAGTAATGGAGTTGCTTTTGTATAGTTGGGCCTTAATAGTTAAGTTGGTGCCAACTAGTGATAGAGCAGCAGAAGAAGAGAAGAAACCCGAGATAGACTTGATTGTACCATTCCGGGGAACAGTAAAACCAAAGTTCAAGCCCAAACCTACACCACCTGTTATATCAATAGTTCCTGCTGATAATCCAATACCAAATACTGAACTGCCAAAACCAACTATGGCGCCGGTGCCTGCCAACCCACCTGCAATAGTTGTTAAAGTAACTGGCAAATTTGAGGCATAGGGAATAATAGCGGCAGCTATTCCATTAATACTTTGCCAGCCGCCATTGCTATATATAAACTCCACAGCTCTTCCCTCCGGCACATTGATTGAGTTTAAAATACCGCTAAACCCGCCTAGCGAATTATTATAGATAATTAATCGTTGACCAGGGTTAGGGGCAGCAGTAACATTTATAGTTATTGTGCTGGTTGCTGTACCTATTAACCGTACCAATGAAGTATTGGATGGAATTGTAACAGCATTTGAACTTATCGTTACATCTGTTTCTCTGTTAGTAATGGCTCCGCTGACATCCAATGCAGTACCGGGGTTGGCAGTGCCGATACCTACATTGCCTGTGCCTGTAACAATCAGTTTGGCATTAGTTGCTGTTGTATTGTCACCATCTACCTGCAACTTGGCACCGGTTACAATTTGAGTTGGATTAGTACCAATTTTAACCTGTGCTATAGCAGAATTCAGGATAAAGGCAGTCAGGGTTCCAAAGATAATCTTAAGGGTAATCGTTTTCATTGTTATGATGTTTGAATAAATAAAATATTATTGACTGATTTAAAATATTGTTACGCCTCTATTGTTGTATGATAAATTTTTTCGGTAGGCCGATTCTGTTACCATAGGCATCAATCACTTGCAGATAATATACACCAGCTTTCAGGCTATTGCTGTTAAGCTTATATACATCCAACCCATTTATTATTGTTATAGATTGATTTATCAACTCCTGGCCAAGGCTATTGGTTATAGCAATTCTGGCATTGCCAGTATATTTCAGGTTAAATTCAAGTGTTAATTGTCCACTGGCAGTAGTGACGGGGTTAGGATATAAATTCATATGATCTATAACGCCTGAACAATTACCGCTGAGTAATATAATTCCGCTGTATTCAAAACGTCCATCTTTATCCACCATTTTCAAGCGATAGTAGCTATTTTGTTTTTGTTGTTTAATTGTAGTGAAATAGCTACTGCCGTTATCAGCATTTCGTGAATTTACAGTTGCTATTTTATTAAAATAAATGCCATCGGTACTTTGTTCTAATTCATATTTACTACTATTAATTTCTTCGGCGGTTATCCAGGAAACTTCAACCATACAATCCTTTTCTTTGGCAGAAAAACTTACCAGCTTTACTGGCAATATAAATGAAGTAGAACCGATTGCAATAGCTGTAATTCCCGTTACCATGCTTCCGCTAAGAGTACTATTTTCGGTATTCCCATTAGCAGTGGAACCGCCGCTAAGGTCAATCCACTGAGTACCATCCCAACCTACAAGCCGCAAATTTGCTATACTAGCAAAATTGCTCATATCTGGTATGGTAACAGTTATTGGAACTCCCAAACCAGTACCTGTGGTACCTGTTCCTAAATTACCAGCATTTCCGACCTCCCAATCCCACTGCCCTATAGGGCTTACTGATATTATTCCGGGTCCCATTGAGATAATAGAATGTGCTCCCATATTGGGGGCGGTCGGGTCAAGATTATTAGAAGGGTCGCCAACAATCCATGCCGTGCTATATGCATCAGAATTCAGTCCGGCATTATTATTAATTAGTACAGTACGTATATCCGCACCTGTACCAACAGGAAAAGTAAATGATTCGTTGCCATACTTTTTAACATAGCCATTTATGTTGGCAGCATCCGATGCACCGGTGAATGAAGTTCCCATTATACCACTGAAATATCCAGGCAGAGATGCCCGGTCAGTGCTCCAGCTTTGCCCACCAGGTGTTGCTAAATCAATTACTCCACGATTAGCTGCCTCGCCACCCGAAAGCACATGATTTCCCTGGGAAAAAATATTCGTTGTTAAAAGTAACAATACAAAACTTATGGCTCTTTTTTTCATAATGATAAGATATTGGAATAAAAAACCTGGAAATTATTTTGATACTGAAATTGCAATATTATTTGAGACATGCTCTAATCTGCAATCCAAATAAATAGAAAGGCTATAAAAATAATTGTTTGGTTTTACTAATAATTGTTTTTGGGTATCGGCTTATTCTTTGGAAAAACTATAACACATGGAGGAAAATACCTAATGAAGACAAGAAAATAATTAAAAACAAATGGTTAACACTTATAAAAAATTAGTAGTTCATATAATTTTTTATTTAGAGATGAAATTTCTTGTGAAATGGGGCATCTATTATTGTAATCGTGAAGTTATTTCGGTATCAATTTTTTTAAAAAGATGAAAAGGTTTGTATGTCCTCCAGTTATTAAGCTCCATCATCTCCACATACCGGTTCAAATGTGCATGTTTAAAATCATATTGGGTTTGTTCTGGCATGTTTAAACAAACTACCCAGCCATTTTCATCCGTTACCTCATCAAACAGTTCTTCATAATAATCTTTTCCATCACTATGGAAATTAAGTACATTTTCGCCGATGAGTATAAACTTGTAAATACCCTCACTCATAAATTTTTCCAGCACTTCCCTTTTTAGTTCCATGATGTCATTTTCTACCGCATCATTCCATTCTCCTATCATTTCTATTACTGCATATTTTTCTTCGTAGTCGGCAATCAGTACCTTCAGGTATAAAGTACGGCTGCCAAAATCGTCCCATTGCGGATGGATATAAAAATTATAAACCGTTTGTGAAAACTCAAACTCAGAGTAGGTTCTTCCATGAAAAGGCGACTGCTTATCTTCTTCACTCACATAAATGTGCCGCCAGTTGTAAAAGGGTTCAATGTCCTGCATAATCGGTACAAAATTAATGACAGAACACAAGCACAACAAAAAAGCAGGTGTATTAAATATTCAGCATATCAAATAAAGCCCTCAGCAACAAAAATCCGAATATCAAAAATAACCGGCGGCGGTTTCCCCCATTTTCCCGGTCTTCAATAAAAAATAAATACCGGAAGGGCAAGTAGAAAAATAAGAAAAGAATGGCAAGGAAAACAAACAGGAACCATATATCGCTGATTGTTTGTGTGGAAGCTCTAGCCAGCATGGCAAGAGCACCTTTTTCCCAAAAGACAAAGGAGAAAATAGATACGCCTGCTATTAACAGAATATCTGCTACTAACTCCATCCGGAATAAATAGTCAGTTGAATATTTTTTTCTTTTTGTTCGCTTGCTTTTACTTCTGTAAACCAGCCAGGTAACAAATACAGCAATCAAAGTCGCCGCAATAAGTAGTTCACCACTGGATGAATTATTCTTTTTGAGTGGTTCGACATCTAAAATATGACGTATGGCTGGTTCTGCAAATATTACAAGAAAAAGTATAATAAGCCAATGTCCGATAACCAGAAAAATGAGGTAAGGAACAGGTTTCAGTGTTTTTGCTGAATACATAATACGATAACTAAGTGGCAAATGTTTTAATGCCGCTCCAACAGTGTACAATAATAACGCAGCCAACATCCAATTATAATAACCCGGAGATATGAAAAAATCTTTAATAGTAGGGAAAATAAAACCCAGCATAAAACTAACTGACAATACCAACCAATCGAATAGAACTGCCCGATTTTTTTGTATATACTCTTTAGGGGCTATCATTGGATCAATACTATTCAGGATTTATTCAGTAAAAATTCTTTCAGGGCTGCATAATCAGCAGGAATAAAGATACTGAGCTTATCCCTCTTCATAATCGGCTGAAGTGAGTCCGGAACTGCAATTGGTCGACCGGTAATTTTTTCTACCGCATCCGGAAACTTAACCGGGTGGGCAGTTTCCAAAAATACTCCTTTATCAGCAGGATGACTCGCTAAATATTGCGATAATGCAAGATACCCAACTGCTCCATGAGGGTCTGCCAGGTAGTTATATTTCTCAAACACTTCTTTTATAGTTGCCAACGTATCTTCATCTGTTACGGTTGCTGATGACAATTTGTTTTTCAATTGCGGAAACTGATGCTTGAATATTTCGAGTATCCTCACAAAATTGCTTGGGTTGCCCACATCCATTGCATTGCTTAATGTTGTAACAGCTTGTTTTGGTTTCAGTGTTTCTGTTTGCAGGTAATCACTTACAATATCATTCATGTTGCAGGCAGCAATAAAATGCTTAACCGGCAAGCCAGACTGCATCGCCAATATACCGGCACAAATATTTCCAAAGTTGCCACTGGGAACAGAGATAACAGGCGGATCAAGTTTATTGACCCACTGTTTGTAGGCAAAAAAATAATAAAACTGCTGTGGCAGCCATCTTGCTACGTTGATCGAATTGGCAGAAGTAAGAAACAGTTTATCTTTTATATCTTTATCAGTAAAAGCCGCTTTCACCATAGACTGGCAATCATCAAATGATCCCTGCACTTCTAATGCAGTGATATTTTTTCCAAGGGTTGTCAATTGCTTTTCCTGCACAGGACTTACTTTGCCGGAAGGATAAAGAATTACTACTTCCACCCCGTCTACGTCATAAAAACCGTTAGCCACTGCACCGCCCGTATCGCCTGATGTGGCTACCAACACCGTAACTTTTCTTGAATCCCATTTTACAAAATAGCCGAGGCAACGACTCATAAATCTTGCACCAATATCTTTAAAGGCGAATGTCGGGCCATGAAACAATTCTAAAGAAGATATAGTATCATTCACTTTCACCAACGGAATAGGAAAATTTACCGTTTCACTTACAATTTGAAAAAGCTTTTCATCGGCTATGGTACTTCCTACATATGGTTTGATAACACGGAATGCAATTTCTTCATCAGAAAAATTCTCAATATCTCCGATCATGTTTTTTTCTACCTGGGAAATATGTTCAGGGAAGTATAAACCTTTATCCGGTGCCTGTCCGTTGATAGTTGCTTCTTTAAAATCAACTATCGGCGATTGTTTATTTGTGCTGTAGTACTTCATTGAGAATTGAAATTGAGTGTTGAACATTTATTCAATCACTTCCACTCCTTTTTTATTAATAGTTGTTACATAAGTTTTGTAATCTATTCCTATCCGGTTGTAAACATCTTTCATCACCGACTCGACTTCTTTAGCCGTCTTTTCTTCTTTACTTAGCATAAATATGGATGGCCCGGAGCCGGAAATGCCACCACCTAATGCACCAGCTTCTTTGCAGTTTGCTTTCACTTCATCAAAGCCGGGAATAAGAATGCTCCTGATAGGTTCAATAATCACATCCTCCAAAGAACGGCCGATAAGGTCTAAATCATTTTTCATAAACCCGGTAACCAGCCCTGCAATGTTTCCCCATTGCTTAATCGCATCTTTCAACAACACTTGCTGACGCAAAATCTGCCTTGCATCAGAAGTTCTTACTTCTATCTGCGGATGCACCACGGTTACAAATAAATCAGGCGAAGCCAATGGAATTATATCCAGCGGGTGAATGCTGCGGATAAGTGTTACTCCTCCTAGTATACAAGGCGCAATATTATCTGCATGCTTTACTCCTGATGCCAGCTTTTCACCATTCATGGCAAACTGCACCACTTCATCATTAGAAAAAATATTTCCCAGCAAATGATTAGCCACTACGGCCGCACCTGCAGCACTGGCTGCACTGGAACCAATACCACTACCTGGCTTAATATGCTTTTCAATGGTTACCTCAAAACCAATAGTACCACCTACTTTTTCCATTACCGATAAAAAAACCACACCGGCAACATTCTTTTCTGGTTCAGTAGGTAAATTATAGCTGTCCCGGTTATGAATGATGACTTTTGGTTCATCTAATAACCGTACTTCCATTATATCATATGGCTCATTCAATGCCATACCAAGTATATCAAATCCACAAACAAGATTTGCCACCGTACCAGGACATCTAACTTTTATACTCTTCATCTTAAATACATTAAATCACTTTCAAATTTCAGACTCCAAAGTCCCTTTAGGGTTTTATACTTTTGAAGCCCTGATAATATCTGCAAATACACCGCTAGCCGTTACTTCTGCACCTGCACCAGCTCCTTTGACCACCATGGGTTGGTCTTTGTAGCGATTGGTATAAAACAATACGATATTATCTTTCCCGTAAAGATGGTAAAGGTCATGTTTTGGGTCTATATGTTGCAAGCCCACAGAAGCTTTCCCTTTATCATACGAAGCAACAAACTTGAGTATGCAGCCATCAGCTTTTGCTTTTACCAATAGTTTATTAAAATGTTCTTCCTCTTTAGCCATAGCGGAATAAAAATCCGCTACACTGCCCTGCATACAACTGGCAGGCATAAAGGAATTATTGGCAATATCTTCCATTTCCATTTTTTCGCCTGCTTCACGGGCCAGTATCAATATTTTTCTCATTACATCCGTTCCGCTAAGGTCGAGCCTTGGGTCTGGTTCCGTGTAGCCTTCCTCCTGTGCCTGTTTTACTACATCGGCGAAAAGACGGCTACCATCATAATTATTGAAAACAAAATTGAGTGTGCCACTTAATACTGCCTGTATCTTATGAACCCTATCACCGCTGTGTACCAAATCATTCAGGGTGGCAATTACCGGAAGGCCGGCCCCAACATTTGTTTCAAAGAGGAATTGGCTACTGAATTCCCTTGCCAGGTCTTTTAATTTTTTATAACTACTATAAGCCGAAGAAGCCGCTACTTTATTACAGGTCACAACAGCAATACTTTTTTGTAGTAACTGGTCATACACCATTGCTACTTTATCATTCGCTGTAATATCAACAAAAACAGAATTGCGAAGGTTCCGGCTGATAATTTCATCTATAAATTTTTGAAGGCTGGCTGTTTCGCCGGCATCCAATTTCTCTTTCCAGTTATTCAGGTCAATTCCTTCTTCATCAATCAACATTTTACGACTGTTTGACAATCCAACTACTCTTACCTGCAAATGCATTTGCTGTTGCAGAAAATCCAATTGCTGTTTTAACTGACCTAATAATTTTGCACCAACATTGCCTGTTCCTGTAATAAACAAGTTTACCTGTTTATAGGTCGTTTCAAAAAACTCTTCATGCAAAACGTTGATAGCTTTTCGAACATCTTTCGTAGCGATAACAGCAGAAATGTTTTTTTCAGAAGAACCCTGAGCAATGGCCCGGATGTTAACACCGTTCCGACCCATAGCACTAAACATCCGTCCGCTGATACCGGTATGATTTTTCATATTCTCACCCACTAAGGCAACTATGGACAATTCAGTTTCTACAATTAATGGTTCCACTTTTTGCAAAGCGATTTCGTTAGCAAAGGCTTTATCGATTGATTGTTTGGCTAATTCAGCATAACCGGAATCGATACCAACACAAATAGAATGTTCTGAAGAACTTTGTGTGATAAGAATAACATTTATTTTTTCACTGCTTAATGCTTCAAATAATCTTTTAGAAAAACCCGGAATACCTATCATACCACTACCCTCGAGGCTGATAAAAGCAATATTATTGATACTGGAAATACCTCTTACAATGTTACCCCCAGCCCCTAAAGGGGAGTTAACATCATTTCCGTTTTGAATTACTGTGCCATAGTCATCGGGAGCAAAAGTGTTTTTTATCCACACAGGAATGTTTTTATTCATCACCGGCTGAATAGTTGGCGGGTAAATAACCTTAGCACCGAAATGTGATAACTCCATTGCCTCCTGGTAAGAGATGTTTGGAATGATGCGGGCATTACTTGTCAATCTTGGATCGGCTGTCATCATACCGCTTACATCCGTCCAAATCTCCAGCAGTTTTACATTTAATGCAGATGCAATAATAGCTGCGGTATAATCCGAGCCACCTCTTCCCAATGTAGTAGTAACAGTATTTTTATCGGCGGCAATGAATCCGGGAATAATAAACAAGAGTGCCGTTTCTGAAGAAAAGAAATCATTGATTTTTTTATCAGTCACTACAAAATCAACTTCTGCAGTGGTAAAATTAGAATCAGTTATAATCAATTCCCTGGCATCTTTCCATACTGCGTCTGTTCCATCTGCCTTAAACTTCGCAGTAATAATTTGTGAGGAAAGCCATTCACCATAGCTGCCGATCCTGTCTTTCGACCGGGCTGTTAATTCATGTAGCAAAAAGATACCATTGCAAATATCTTCAATCTCATTACAGCTTTTTTTTACCAAACTTAATAATTGGCTTTGTTGTGCAACAGGTATCAGTTGCTTTACTGCTTCTAAATGCCGTTGTTCTATCGCAGCCAGTTGTTCTTTATACAATTCCTCTCCTGCTGCCGCCAATGCAGCTGCGCCAAGCAAGAGGTCTGTTATTCCTCCCAATGCAGATACTACAACAATCGTCTTGTCTTTCTTTATCGACTTTTTCACAATAGCCACTACCTTATTAATATTTTCTGCATTCGCTACTGAAGTGCCCCCGAATTTTAAAACCTGCATAATTGAAATTTGAATGATTGAATTAATTATGACTATTACAAGATTTCCATCTTAGTACAGCAAAATGCCCGATTGGTGATATGGAGATATACAACCCTTAACGGGTTGTTGTAGTTGTTGATGTAATTGTATTCATCACAACAAAAGAAAAAGCGATATGTGTGTAATTATGTATCACTTTGTGTTCGCAAGAGGCACAATATAGATCGAAAATGGCAGAAAGCAAATCATTTGGCAACAGAATCAACTGCTTTTTTTACGCTGCCGTATTCCAGTAACAATTCCTTTGCTTTTTGATAATCTTGCAGCTTTATTTTTTCCATCAGCATCTTGGTGCCCCGGTCAACCAACTTATCGTTCGTTAGTTGCATATTCACCATCTTATTGTCTTCAACTCTGCCCAGTTGTATCATTACAGTAGTGGAAATCATATTCAAGACTAACTTTTGTGCCGTACCACTTTTCATCCGGGTACTGCCAGTTACAAACTCAGGCCCCACCACCACTTCTATCGGAAAATCTGCTGCTGCACTTACCGGTGAATCGGGATTACAAGATATGCTTCCAGTAACAATTCCTCTTTTTCTGCATTCTTCCAATGCACCGATAACATACGGAGTAGTGCCACTGGCGGCAATGCCAATTACCACATCTTTATCACTTACATCAAACTCTATTAAATCTTTCCAGCCCTGCTCTTTATCATCTTCTGCAAATTCAACAGCGTTGGTAATGGCTTTTTCACCACCTGCAATAATGCCAATAACCAGGCCTTTTGGAACACCATAGGTTGGCGGGCATTCGCTGGCATCTACAATTCCTAATCGTCCGCTGGTGCCAGCACCGATGTAAAACATTCTTCCACCCATCAGCATTTTGTCAGCTACGGTTTCGGCTAATTTTTCTATTTGAGGAATAGCTTTTTCAACTGCTGTGGGAACAGTGTTATCTTCTGCATTAATATTTAGTAATATTTCTACCACTGTCATCTTTTCCAGATGGCGGTAATTGCTCGGTTCCTCTGTAATTTTTTCAAATGCCATACGTCCCTTCTTTTAACTGTGATATTCTACCAATCCTTCCATTGGATTTTTCATCACCTTCCCCAATTCAAATTCATAGCTGTTGCAAAGTTGCTGTAACACATCCTTAAAACCAAATGCCACACTGCCCGCAAAATGGATGGGCAATGTCCATGCTTCCCGGTATTTGCAAAGATGATTAAAGAAAAAATCATTTAACCCATCTTCAATAATATTCTCAATCATGTAATGCCCCCGGTTCTCAGCAAGAAATTTTGCAAAACTGGCAAGATAACGATTAGGCAACGGTTTTTTATAAACATTCTCCAGTATCTCTGCTGTGTTAGTGGTGTAGGTTAAATCGAACCTTCCCCGAAGTTCAGCATCAAAAGTGCCATACAAGTAGTATTGAATTACTTTTCTGCCGAGATAAGCACCGCTACCTTCGTCACCCAGCACATAACCAAGACCAGGACTATTTTTTACAATCTTTTTTCCATCATAATAGCAGGAATTGGAGCCAGTACCCAAAATGCAGGTAATCCCTTTTTCTCTTCCACATAAAGCCCTTGCCGCCGCCATGAGGTCATGATTTATATCCACTCTGGCTCCTGTAAAAATTTTACTAACTGCTTTCTTCACCGATTTTGAATTGGTGAGATTGGCACAACCAGTACCATAATAATACACCTCCTCTACATTCACATTTTTCAGCTTCGGCTTCAGTTCTTTCAGCAGCAGTTCAATAATCTGTTCTGTATTCAGGAAGTAAGGGCTGATACCTTGTGTAATGATGGTCTTTTTTTTACCATTAGTAAGTAAACACCACTCTGCTTTGGTGGCTCCGCTGTCGGCAATTAGTTTTGTAACCGGCATAAAGATTTGTTGAATTGGATGAACGCAACAACCGTTACGTTCAAATCGAGTATTTTGCGTCAAATTACATAATAAAGGTTTATGATGGGGAATAAAAAATTACAGACATGGCTACCGTTACTTTTTTCGATAGTAATGATTGTGGGAATGCTTTTCGGGTATAAATTGGGTAGCCAGAGCGGCAATAGTAAAGGCTTTTTTTCTTCTAACAGCCGCAGTTCATTGCAGGAAGCCATCGACCTGATTAAGATGCGATATGTTGATTCCGTTCATGTGGATTCATTGGAAGGATTGGCCATACAGGAAATGATGACAGAGCTTGACCCTCATTCCGTTTATCTTCCCCCGGTTGATTTAAAAGCAGCTAACGAAGACTTGGCAGGAAATTTTGAAGGCATAGGCGTTGAGTTTAATATTTTCAGCGATACTGTTAATGTGGTATATGTAATTCCCAACGGCCCCAGTGATAAAGCCGGTTTGCTGATTGGTGATAAAATTCTGGTAGTAAACGATATTCCTCTTGCCAAAAAAACCTCAGATATTGACAGTATCAAAAAATATATCCGGGGCGAAAGGGGTTCAAAGGCCGTATTGCAAATATTAAGAGGAACAAAATCTCAAAATATAACAGTAACAAGGGGTACTATTCCCGTTCCATCGGTGGATGCAGCCTACATGATTGACAAAACCACCGGCTATATCAAACTGAATAAATTTACTGACAACAGCTACGAAGAATTTATGCAAGCCATGGAAAGCCTGCAAAAACAGGGATTGAAAAGCCTGATTTATGATTTGCGGGGAAATGGCGGCGGCTTTATGAATGAAGCCGTGGATATGGCTGATGAATTTTTAGACGGTGATAAAATAGTTGTTTACACAGAAGGTGTTAATAGTAAGAAAAGAGAATATCGCTGCAAACGTCCCGGTCTTTTTGAAACGGGTAAATTAGTATTGCTGGTAGATGAATTATCTGCCAGTGCCAGCGAAGCATTAGCAGGTGCCTTGCAGGATTGGTGCAGGGCCACTATCATGGGTCGCCGCACTTTTGGAAAAGGATTAGTGCAGGAGCAATATCCGCTTAATGATGGTTCTGCCATCCGGCTTACGATAGCCCGGTATTATACACCGCTTGGCCGCAGCATTCAGCGTTCCTACGAAAACGGAAAGAAAGTATATATGGATGAAATGTGGGACAGATACAAAAGCGGAGAAATGCTGTCGGCAGATTCCTTGAAAATTCATAACCGGGGAAAGAAATTTACCACCAGTTGCCGGGACACTTTATACGGAGGAGATGGAATTTCCCCAAATGTATTCGTTCCGATAGACACCAGTAATGCTCAGCAAAAATTGTTGCGATTGATTGTAGATGGGAAATTCAACAACTATGTGTACAACTATTACCTGCAACACCGCCAGCAAATAGAACAATATACCACGGCAACAGACTATGCCAGCCGTTTCAATGGTGCTGACATATTAAATAGTATAATTAATGCTGCACCCGATTCATTAAAGCTTAAAACTATTTCAATAAAAGAAAAGGAAATGCTGCAGCAAAGACTAAAGGCATTGCTGGCAAGATACAAATGGAGAACCACAGGGTTTTACCAAGTGCTGAATAATGAAGACATTGTTATAAAGAAAGCAATGGAACAACTGGCAAAATAAAAAAGCAACAGCCTTCGCCATTGCTTCTGGATAAGGTGTGTTGCAATTGTTTATATTTTGTCTTTATTATCATCCCACCATTTCTTTTCAATTCGGTAAGAACCGAATAGACCAAGGCCGCCACCAATCGCAATTAACGAGAAATAAATGGCCACATGTTTTCCTCCATCTTGATGCGGATGACTATTAGCATTCAGTACATAATTATCGAGAAAATAAGCAAGGAACAATCCAATTCCCGAACCTATAAGTAGTAAAGCCCATTTCAGGTTTTTATACGGAGCAGGCCGGTTGGCAAACTCTTTGGGATTCATTCCTTTTTCAATCATCGCCAGGTTCTGACGAGTTTTTAAATAATAGATTCCAAATACCATGGCAAATCCACCGGCAAACATGGTTACGGGTACTATTGCTTCTGCTCCATTCATAATTGTAAGTTTTATAGTTAGTAATTTTCGTCGTTCTGTTTATCTATGACTACCGGTCTTTTAACC
>JANNCC010000080.1:0-1509 GCA_031386125.1 Chitinophagaceae bacterium | reverse complement strand
CACTCATTGCAACCTTTCTGCATTTTTATGAGAGAGAGCACACTTCGCACAATGTGGTATTTGCTGCAAGTGCCGAAGAAGAAATCAGCGGCGTAAATGGAATTGAGCTGGTATTGCCTTTTTTGGGCAAAATAGATTTTGGTATTGTGGGCGAACCAACCAAGCTGGAAATGGCAGTTGCTGAACGTGGTCTCATGGTAATTGATTGCCTCGCCATCGGCAGGGCAGGACATGCAGCCCGTAAAGAAGGCGAAAATGCTTTGTACAAAGCCGTAGATGACATCAACTGGATCAGGAATTATCAATTTGATAAAGTAAGCGATTTGCTGGGCGAGAGCCGGCTCACCGTTACCGTTATAGATACCGATAATAAACAGCACAATGTGGTACCTGCTCAATGCAAATTTGTAATAGATGTACGGGTTAATGAAATGTACACATTCGAGGAAATTTTAGAGGCGTTAAAGGCTAATTTAAAAAGCCAGTTTAAACCACGTACCACCCGGATGAAATCAACTTCCATAGCATTGGACCATCCATTAGTACAGGCGGGAATAAAACTTGGAAAGGGATATTATGGTTCGCCCACTACTTCTGATAAAGCCCTGATGCCTTTTCCCACTTTAAAAATGGGCCCCGGCGATAGTGCAAGAAGTCACACAGCCGATGAGTATATTTTTATTGATGAGATTAAAGACGGAATTGGCACTTATATTAAATTATTGGAAGAGGTAGTTTAGTTACCGGTTTCCAGTTACCGGTTTCCAGTTACCGGACAGAACCCCATTGTATATGAAGAGTTACAGAGATTTAGACGTTTACAAGGAATCAAAACGATTAGCAATTTTTATTCATAAACTAAGCCTTACGCTTCCGAAATTCGAACTTTATGAAGAAGGTAGCCAGATTCGCAGGTCTTCGAAAGCAGTAACATCGTTAATTGTAGAAGGATATGGCAGAAGAAGATACAAAGCAGATTTTATAAAGTATCTTGTTTATGCCCAGTCCGAATGTGATGAAACAATTGTTCATGTAGATTTTCTTTTTGAAACTGAATCCATAAAGTCTTTGGAAACATACAAATCATTAAGAGAAAAATAGGATGTATTAAGTAAGAAAATGAATAAATTTATCCAATGGGTTGAAGACAACTGGAATGACTTTCCCGATAAAGAGACTGGAAACAAGTAACTGGTAACCGGAAACATTTTAATATGAAACTCTGGCAAAAAAACACACATTCAGGCGAAGAAGGCAAAGCAGTAGAAATCTTTACTGTTGGAAAAGACCGTGAGATGGATATGTATCTGGCGGCTTTTGATGTACTGGGTTCCTTAGCCCATATTGAAATGCTTGAATCTGTAGGCTTATTAACTAAAGATGAATTATCCCAGCTACAGGCTGAATTAAAAAATATTTATCAGCAAATACAAAAAGGTGAATTCAAACTACAGGATGATGTAGAAGACATCCATTCACAGGTAGAATTATTACTGACACAAAAATTGG
>JANNCC010000319.1:0-15214 GCA_031386125.1 Chitinophagaceae bacterium | reverse complement strand
TGGCCAGCAGATAGAAGAACAACAATGAAGCCTTAGTCAGGAGATGCAACATTCGCTTTACTCGTTACATTCTGCCAGGCGTTGCCGATACACCTTCCGGGCATGTGCCGCTTTAAAAAGCAAAATTGCAGAACTGGGTTTGCGTAACAAAGAATTTTTTAAAGTAGATATCGGAGATGTAGTGCTTGACGCCTGGATGATAAAACCAATCAATTTTGATCCGCAAAAAAAATACCCGCTTTTATTTCATGTATACGGAGAGCCTGCCGGTTCTACCGTGCAGGACAACTGGGGCACCGGTGATAACCTCTGGCACCAATACCTCAGCAATCAATTGGGTTATATTGTTATCAGCATAGATAACCGTGGCACCCGTGTGCCCCGTGGCCGTGATTTTAGAAAAAGTATTTACCGCCAGATTGGTTTGCTGGCTGCAGATGACCAGGCAAAAGCTGCAAAAAAAATAATCGCCACTTATTCTTTTGTTGATGAAAAACGGATCGGAATCTGGGGCTGGAGCGGTGGCGGACAAATGAGTTTGCATTGCATGTTCCGTCATGCGGATATTTATAAAACCAGTATTGCTGTTTCCTTTGTATCCTTACAAACCCTGTATGATAATATTTACCAGGAACGCTACATGGGTTTACCAAATGATAATGTTGCTGGCTACAGGGATGGCTCACCATTAACACATGCCGGTAAATTAGAAGGTAACCTTATGATCATACATGGCACAGGTGATGACAACGTACATTACCAAAATTTTGAAATGCTTGTAAATGAGTTGATCAAAAACAATAAGTTGTTTACCATGTTGTCTTACCCCATGAGGGATCATGGCATCAGCCAGGGAAAAAACACAACACTGCATATGCGGAGAAGTATGGAAAAATTCTGGAAGGATAATTTGTAGATAACCCAAAGAATATTTTGTAACTTAACAAACAATATGAGCACATATCCCAGCATATTCAATGATGTCATCGGACCGGTAATGCGTGGCCCATCCAGTTCGCATTGCGCCGCATCTTTACGCATTGCCCGCCTGTGCCGCGACCTGATGGATGAAAACATCAAAGACATTTTAATTGAGTTTGACCCCAATGGTTCATTGGCCACCACACACAAAAGCCAGGGATCGGATATGGGATTGTTTGGCGGCTTTCTCGGTTGGGAAGCCCATGATGAACGATTGCCGCAATCTGAAAAATACATTGTTACTGCCGCCATTAATGTTACCATCAATATTGTTGATATTGGCAACGGTCATCCAAACTTGTATAAAATAACGCTATATAATAATAAAGAAACAAGAAAGCTCACTGCCATCTCCACCGGCGGCGGCATGATTGAAGTGATCGCCATTGATGAGGTACCGGTTTGCATGGCAGGAGATTATTTTGAAACATTAATTTATTGTGAGGAACCCGAAAACATCATTGCTTTTTTAAAAGCATCCATACAATATGATGATATAGAATTTCACAAAGGCGAAATGTCTTTTATTGAAGTTAAATCGCAGGCTTTTTTAGATGATAGCATTTGTAGAGAGCTGCTGGCAATGGAAGGGGTTTTGTTCATCAAACAACTGCAACCTGTTTTGCCTGTAATGGCCCGTAAAAATTTACAGGTGCCTTTTATTACCTGCAATGAAATGATGGAATACAATGCCGGTAAAAACAAAACCCTTTGGGAGCTGGCTGTTGATTACGAAATGGCAAGAGGAAATATATCTGCACCTGAAGTATTTGAAAAAATGCGGAGTATCATTCATATCATGGGCAATGCCATTGAGTTGGGTTTAAAAGGCACGCATTATGAGGACCGTATTTTAGGTAGCCAGTCATTACAGTTTAAAGAAAAACTGGAAGCCGATAAATTAATTGGCGGTGAAACCAACAACCGCATCATCATGTATGTAAGCGCCATGATGGAAGTAAAAAGTTCGATGGGCGTTATTGTTGCCGCACCCACAGCCGGAAGTTGCGGAGCCTTGCCGGGCGCATTGTTTGGTACAGCACATTCAATGCAACTACACGAAGATGAAATAGTGAAAGCGATGTTGTCTGCAGGATTGATCGGTGTATTCATTGCAGCACATGCAACTTTTGCTGCAGAGGTTGGTGGCTGTATGGCCGAAACCGGATCGGGTGGAGGCATGGCAGCAGCTGCTATTGTAGAAATGAAAGGTGGCAGTTTGCAACAATCCATTGCGGCTGCTTCATTGGCATTACAAAATTCACTGGGTATCATCTGTGATCCCATTGGCAACCGGGTAGAAGCTCCTTGTTTAGGAAGAAATGTAATGGCTGCTACCAATGCTGTATCCTGCGCCAACATGGCTTTATCAAATTACCAACAACTGATTCCATTAGATGAAGTAATAGAAACCATGAAAGCAGTTGGAGATCAAATTCATCATACACTACGCTGCACTAATCTCGGTGGACTCTCTATAACCAATGCCGCTAAAAAAATTGAAGCGATGCTGGAAGAACAGCCACAGCAATTTTTTAAAAGCTGTTGAACAGCTGGCGATAGCTTACCTCCCAAAATATTTAATAGCCCGGCTAAGAAAAAGTAAAGGCTAAACCGCTTTGGTCCTTTTGAATGGTTGTGGCGGTCGCTTTCGTATTGGAAGCAGCAGCCGATGAGGAAATAGGCCGCTGTCACCCTGAGCTTTTCGAAGAGTTATCGAAGGGTGTCATGCCGACGCAGGAACGATTAGACGAAATGCAGGACTCTCCTGCCAACCACATAAATTAATATCACAACAGGGTAACCCATGGCCCCTTAAAATTTTTTCTTAATTAATGCCTCTGTAAAAAGCAATTCCCATCAGCCATACCTGTCATCATCCCACAGTTGTTAAAAGGGTTTCCTGCTAACGTTCCGGGCCTTAGTTAGTTAAAGACTTTCCTTTTTATTCCCTTAACAGATTAACTCTCTCTGGCACCGTTTCTGAACTACTACCCCTGTAAACTATTTATTCATCATTTAAATCTACAGTTATGAAAAAATTATTCTCTATCATTACCATAACTGCAGCAATAGCTGTGGTGATGGCATCATGTAAAAGCAATCCTGGTACTGCGCAGGTAATATTTGCAGATACTACTGGCCTGGCACAGTTTCAGTCATGGAAAGCTATGAATGAACAGCAAGCATTCAGCACAGCAACTAAAAATGTAGTGGTAAAGAAGACCAGTACAGCGAAAAAAGGTGGTTCGATGACATCATCAACTACCAACGAAGCAAAGCTGGCAAAAAAGAAAGGCTGGAGTAAAGCAGCTAAGTATTCAGCGATTGGTGGCGGTACAGGTATAATAGGCGGTGCCATTATCAATAAAAAGAACCGGGTGGCCGGTGGTGCTATTGGTGGAATAGTTCTTGGTGGCCTCGGATATGTTATCGGTCGTTCACAGGATAAGAAAGATGGCCGGTACTAGAGCAGTAGTTCTTTAGCACAGGGGCTTACAAAGTAAGCCCCTGTTTTTTATAGGTAAACCCTATATAACAGCTTTTGATAAAGGGGTAGAAAATAATAATGATTATTTCTATTCCCAAAATCCGCAACCGTCAGAAATTTTCTCAATTTCAGGAAGCAATTTTTTTTGTTAATAGTAAACCTCCCAACTATGTCAAAAAATTCAAAACCTGGCCTTTATTTTTACGGTTTTGTGCAGTGATTTTGCAGTCACGCAGTTTTACAAACCTCACTCATGTCGATATACCATTAGGCGATGTTGTTGCCGTTACACCCAGGCTTAGCTGACTATCCAACAAAATAAAAATCAATGATAAGAATACAGAGGGAGAACTGTATAATGTTAACAAAACAGACCTTCAGCTTTTTGAAGCTGCCATTAACCCTGCTTTATCAGCATTCAGAAAATTAGCACAAAATAATTTTATCTTTAAAGCAATTAACAACAGCCTACTCACATGATGAACAGCCTCCGCCAACAATTTGAGACCGATGGATATCTTGTCCTCAGTAACTTTACCACGGCTACTGCCTGTGATGCGGTAATAAAACGGGGCGAAGAGTTGGCAACAGGTTATAACTACGACGGCCATCCTTCAATATTCCAGACAACTGAACAAAGCCGCACTAGCGATGATTATTTCCTCAACTCCGGCAGCCGCATCTCTTTCTTTTTTGAAAAAGAAGCCTTCGATGATTCCGGCAAACTGAAGAACGATCTTTTTCATTGTTTAAATAAAATAGGCCATGCACTGCACGACCTTGACCCGGTGTTTGATGCATTTTCCCGTTCACCACAAATGAAACAACTGGCCGCTGACCTTGCACTGGAAGACTATCTCGTCATTCAAAGTATGCTCATCTTTAAACATGCCCGCATAGGCGGTGTGGTGGACATTCACCAGGATGCAAGTTTTCTATACACCGAACCGGATTCCTGTATCGGTTTCTGGTTTGCGTTAGAAGATGCCACTACCGAAAATGGCTGCCTGTGGGCCAAACCCGGAGGACATCAGACAGCACTGCGTTCCTGGTTCAGAAAAAAAGAAGGCGGCGGCACAGAAATGATTATGCTGGATAATGAACCCTATTCCATGGAAGGCATGATTCCGCTGGAAGTAAAAAAAGGCAGTTGTATAGTCCTGCACGGGTTACTGCCGCACTACAGTTTGCCGAATACCAGTGGAAAATCAAGACAAGCCTATTCCATTCATGCTATCAACCGTCATGCACACTACCCGCAAACAAACTGGTTGCAGCGGGACCGGAACGAAGTAAAAGGGTTTTGATAAAAAAATAGTAACCACACATGTCCCAATCCACTCACCGCTATTTCATGCTCAATAAGCCTTACAATATGGTATCCCAGTTTGTAAGCACCCATGTGGTCAACCTACTGGGCGATATAGGATTCAATTTCCCCGAAGGCATACATGCAATAGGCAGACTGGATAATCTCTCTGAAGGGTTATTGATATTAACAACGAATAGAAAAATAACCCGGTTACTATTTGAAGCAAAGATTCCGCATAAAAGAACCTACCTCGTACTCGTCAATCATACCGTAACAGAAGAAAGGTTACAAAAGTTAAGAGAAGGAATCTCCTTTCGCATAAGAGGCGGTGAATATTATACATCCACCCCCTGCGAAGCTGAAATTGTGTTGCAACCCGAAATATCTTTTCCTTCACCATATGTGATGACAAAAAATATTTCTTACACCTGGTTACGCATCACCCTTACCGAAGGTAAATTTCACCAGGTACGAAAAATGATGGCCGCCATTCACCATCGTTGCAAACGCTTAATCCGGGTAAGCATTGAAGACCTGACGTTGGGAGATTTACAGCCAAGCTGCATAAAGGAAATAGCAGAAAAAGATTTTTTTGAGTTGCTTAAGATAGGAAACAGAGTAATAGTATAATACATAAACAACGGCAACGGCGTAAAAATTTAACAATGGCCCTCTTTCCCCTGGAAAAGATTTGTTGTATCTTGATTGAACCAACCCTTGTACAAAAGAATAAATAACTAAAAGTCAATAAAATGAAAAAGTTATCGCTGCTGCTATTGGCCATGATACTAATATCGTCGGCTACAATGGCACAAAAAATATTCTCTGTTGATTACAGCAGCCAGGCAGATATAAAAGTAGTGGTAGTAAAATACGAGAGCCAGGCCGACCTTAAAGTGTATAAAGTAAAATATGAAAGTCAGGCAGGGGATAATGATGGCAAATGGTTTTTTACCGAATACAGCAGCCAGGCAAAAAAGAAAATATATTTCGTTGAATACGAGAGCCAGGCCGACCTTAAAATATATTTTGTTGAATATGAAAGCCAGGCTGGCTGGCGCAATAACTCGAAGAAAAGCCTGCTGTATTAAGTTTCATTTCCGGATGCTTGTGGTCTTTCATTCTTTCAAATTGAAATCAGCAATAAGGTAAATATGTAGTTAGTGAACAGAACTACTCAATCAAATTCGTTTCTTTCTTTATCTCTTTTATGGCAGCAAACAATGTATCTAAATCCTGCTGGCTGTTAAAACCATTAATAGAATAACGCAGATATACTGTAGAACCATGCCGCATTACCGGTATTTCAATTTTGTACTTATCAAAGAAATGCCGGTGCAGTTTTTCTGGTTCTGTTGTTTTTATTTCGGCACTAAAGAGTTGCACAATAAAATCATCTGTTACCGGTGCAAGTGGCGTAGCACCAAGCAGCTCACAAAAAGCAGCGGCATTAGTTTGTACTAACTGGCGGCAATCAGCAGCTACTTTTTCCCAGTTATGTTCCTGCATAAACTGAATGGTTGCTGGTATCGTTAAGAAAGCAGAATAATCCCTGCTACCATTCATCTGATGATAATCTAAAAATTGTGAACCGGAAGGAAATAACGCATTATAACCCCAGCTTACTACCAATGGATCTACCATGTTTTGGTGTTCTTTTTTTACATATAAAAAAGAACTGCCCTTAGGGGTCATCATCCATTTATGACAGGCACCGGTATAAAAATCAAAGGGAGAGTTTTGTAAGTCCAAAGGAATTTGTCCCGGTGCATGGGCGCCATCTACAAAAGTCAGTATGCCTTTTTCTTTTGCAATGACACAAATTTCTTCTACCGGCAACCGCAGACCGGTGCTGCTGGTAATATGGCTGATGAAAACTAATTTGGTTTTATTGCTAAGCCCTTTAAAAAAGGCAGCCACAAATTCTTCTTTTGATTGTATAGGTAATGGTATGTGCTGCCGTACATAGTTGGCTCTTGCTTTTTTACAATAATATTCCCATGTTTTGTCGCAGGCACCATATTCTATATCAGTGGTCAGTATTTCATCGCCCGGTTGTAAATCAAAACTTTTAGCAACAGCATTGACGGCGTAGGATGGATTGGTTACATACACCAGATCATCTTTATGGCAATGCAGGTACTTACCCAATGCTTCCCTTGCTGTCTCCAGGTACTTCAACCCCGTAACAGTAACAAACTGTACTGGCTCCTGCTCCAGTTCTAATTGAAATTGCTGGTATCGTTCAAACACAGGTTTGGGGCAGGCTCCAAAAGAACCAAAATTGAGAAAGGTTACATCGTCTCTTAATAAGAAGTATTGTTTCAGGTTTTGCATTATCAAATGTAAAATAATATTTCACAGCCCGGATGAAGTTGCCGGGTCAGCACCCATTATTTTCTTTTTCGAAGCATATACAAATAGAGACTTTCTACTTTCTTCCTTGCCCAATCCGTTTTTCGTAAAAAGGTTAAGCTGGATTTTACACTGGGGTTACTTTTAAAACAGTTGATATTAATTTGCTGCGCCAGTTCTTCCCAGCCATAATAGGACTGCAGTTCTGTAACGATGGCTTCTAAAGTTTTGCCGTGCAGCAGGTCTTTGGAGGGTAACATGCTTTATTACTTTTTCTTAGGTGCTCTCTTAATCGGCTTGCCATATTTTTTCATCATCCTGTCTTTATGGCGTACAATAAAATTTACCTTACTGTTCTTTGCAGATTTTTCATGAAAGGCCGGCCCAGCATCATCATCTTTCTTTTTTGGTTTTATCGCATCAGTCTTCATAAATATTTTGGGCTTCTCATCTTCTGTCAGTTCATCAGAGATGATAAGATTAGCTGGCAATGCTGATAAAGGTACTTTGTATTTCATCAGGGTTTCAATGGCAGCAAGCAACAGCTTTTCTTTTTCCGTAATAAAAGTAATGGCGATTCCCTTTTTATCAGCCCTTCCTGTTCTGCCAATGCGGTGTATATAATTTTCTGGTACATCCGGTACATCAAAATTGATAACATGTGATACTTCTGCCACATCAATTCCCCTTGCTACAATATCGGTGGCAATGATAAATCGGTAAATACCGTCTTTAAATTGCTTCACAGTATTAAACCGGTGATTCTGTTCTTTATTGGAATGTATAACACCAACCGTACCTGGAAATTTTGGTTCTAATTGTTCATATAACTGGTCGGCTAATTTTTTGGTAGCGGCAAATACCAGCACTTTGGTCATGGTTTCATCTTCCGTTAATAATAATTCCAGCAGGTTTGCTTTGGTATAAAAATTGGGAGTTTCATAACCGGTTTGTATAATATTTTCCAACGGTGTTCCGGTGGGTGCTGCTTCCACTCTTACCGGGTCATTAAAATATACATCAATAAGAGCTTCCACATCTTCGGTGATGGTGGCAGAGAACATCAGGTTCTGCCGTTTGGGAGGTAAAAAGTCCAGTATGTTTTTTAATTGTGTACGAAAGCCGAGATTCAGCATTTCATCCACTTCATCAATCACTAATTTTTTGATGGTCTTTGTTTTAAAAGCACCGTTCATGGCAAGGTCATAAAAACGTCCCGGCGTGGCCACCAGCACATCCACTCCTTTCATTACTTCAATCTGTTGTGTATTGATATTTACGCCGCCGTACACACCTACAGCTATCAGGCTCATATAAGGCGTTAATAATTTTATGTTCTCTACTACCTGTGTCACCAACTCCCTGGTCGGCACAAGAATAAATATTTGCGGCGATTTAATTTTGTCTTTTGAAAAAACCCATTGTCGCAGACAGGGCAATAGATAGGCAAATGTTTTACCCGTGCCTGTTTGTGCTATGCCACACACATCTCTTCCCGACATTACTACCGAAAAGACATTGCGCTGAATAGTAGTGGGAGTGGTAATTCCAAGTTCGTCTAATGCCTGTAGCAGCGGAGTGTTTAAATTCAAATCAGCAAATGTCATAAGTATTATAATGAAGTGCAAAAGTAGTTTTTAATTACCAGCCGGGTTAATATCAATGTCTATAGCTGTGGATGCTTGTTTCCTTGGAAAGAGGGCATCATTTCTACACAGAAGCGATAGGAGTAAAATAATATTCGGCACGCAGCTTTAATAAATTAACTTAGAAGCCGGTCGCTATTTTCTAACCGTCAGCATTTCAAAAACCACACTCAATAGTTTTTATGAAACAATTTAAACCAGCTGTATTGCCCCTATTTCTTTTTCTATTCTGCCTCCCAGCTTCGTTGTTGGCCATTGATCCAACGGATACAAGGATGCTGGCACAACCAACCATCAGTGCCAATCATATTGCCTTTATCTATGCAGAAGATCTTTGGGTAGCCAATAAAGATGGCTCGCAACCACGCCGCCTCACGGTGGATGAAGGATTGGAATCAAACCCTGTTATTTCTCCCGATGGAAAAACAATTGCGTTTAGTGCAGAGTACGATGGCAACCTGGATGTTTTCATCGTTCCGGTAGAAGGAGGAATTCCCACACGGCTTACCTGGCATCCTTATCCTGATATCGTTCGTGGTTTTACCAGCGATGGTAAATCAGTGTTGTTTGCTTCGCAGCGGTCAACGTTTACCAATCGTTATTCACAATTATATACTGTATCACTTACTGGTGGCATGCCGGCACAATTGGAAATACCCAATGCTGCCTGGGCCACTTACTCACCCGATGGAAAACAAATGGCTTATAATCCTATCAGCGATGCTTTTCGTCAATGGAAACATTACCGGGGAGGCTCTATCTCTAATATCTGGATATTTACTTTCGCTGATAAACGCACCATAAAAATTCCACAGCCCGAAGGAGGCTGCAACGATGTAAACCCGATGTGGGTGGGCAATACTATTTATTTCCGCAGCGACAGGAACGGAGAATTTAATTTGTATTCCTACAACACGGCATCAAAAAAAATAGACCAGCTTACTAACTTCAACGACTTTCCCATTTTAAATGCTTCCACCGGCAATGGAGGGATCGTTTTTGAACAAGCTGGTTACTTACATACTTTTTTTCCGGGAGAAAAGAATACAAAAAAAATTAAAATAGGAATCGCTGCCGACCTGCTGGAACTACGGCCTCATTTTGTAAAGGGAACAAAGTACATCCGGAGTGCGGGTCTTTCTCCATCCGGTCAACGGGCCGTGTTTGATTTTCGTGGAGATATAGTTACGGTGCCAGCAGAAAAAGGTGACCCCCGCAACCTTACTCAAACATCTTCAGCACATGAAAAATATCCAGCCTGGTCACCCGATGCAAAAACAATTGCTTATTTCTCTGATGCTTCCGGCGAATACCAGTTGCATATAAAACCGCAGGATGGCAAAGGAGAGATGAAAACATTTAAACTGAATGGCACAGGTTTTTATGCTTTTCCTAAATGGTCGCCGGATAGTAAAAAGATAAATTTTACCGACAATGGCCGCAACTTGTATATATTGGATGTAAGTTCTGGTGCTATTAGTAAAATTGATGCAGATGAATTGTATGTGCCCGGTCCTTTCCGTGATATGAGTGGCGACTGGTCATCCGATTCAAAATGGCTTGCATATACCAAAATAACAGAAACACAATTCAAACGGATCTTTTTATATTCTGTTGATCAGCAAAAATCATTTGCATTGACCGATGGATTAAGCGATGCTTCCGAACCTGTATTTGACAAAGGAAATAAATACCTGTATTTTTTTGCTTCTACAGATGCAGGGCCTGTTATCAATTGGTTTGATCAGTCGAATGCAGATATGCGGTCCACCAATTCTATTTATTTGGTTACGCTGAAAAAAGAAACCATCTCCCCTTTTGCCAAAGAAAGCGATGAAGAAAAAGTAAAAGAGCCTGCCGATACTTCTAAGTCAAAAAAAGAACCGGAAACAGAAAAAAAATCAACAGCACTTACTATTGATTGGGATGGCATTGGAAACAGGATTATTGATTTACCCATAAAAGCTGGTAACTATGGTGCATTGGGAATGGGAAAAGAAGATGAGTTACTATATATCTCATATCCTGATGCCGGAGGAACAGGTATGTTGCATAAATACGATATAAAAAAACGTAAGGATAATGAAGTGATGGAAATGGATGGTTATCTTTTTTCTGCTGATGGTAAAAAGATGTTGTATGTGAAAGGCCCTGCCTGGGCCATTAGTGGTGCTGGTGAAAAAGGCGAACCGGGAAAAGGAATGCTGAATACAGAAGCAATACAGGTAAAAATAGATCCCCAAACAGAATGGCCGCAAATATTTGATGAAGCCTGGCGGGTGAACCGGGATTATTTTTATGACCCCGGTATGCACGGTGCTAACTGGCCGGCGATGAAGAAAAAGTATGAAGCGTTTCTGCCTCATCTTTCTTGTCGCAGCGATTTGAATAACCTGATTCAATGGATGTGCAGTGAATTGGTAGTAGGGCATCACCGTGTAACAGACAGGGGAGAAATTTTGCAAAATCCCGAAAGAATTGGCGGTGGTTTATTGGGAGCTGATTATACAGTGGATAAAAACCGCTACAGCATTAAGAAAATTTATGGTGGATTGAACTGGAACCCTAACCTTCGATCTCCGTTGACTGAACCCGGAGTAAATGTGAAAGAAGGTGATTACCTGCTGGCGGTAAATGGAACTAATGTTACGGCTGCTGATAACTTGTACCGCTTTTTTGAAAACACAGCCGGTAAAATTGTTGAGTTGACTATTGGCAGCAATCCGGATAATACCGGATCAAGAGTAGTGAAGGTTGTTCCGGTAGCTAACGAATTTGCTTTGCGTAACCGGGATTGGGTAGAAGGGAATCTGAAAAAAGTAAATGATGCTACCAATGGACAGGTAGCTTATGTATATGTTCCTAACACAGCCGGCCAGGGACATGAATATTTTAAACGATACTTCTTTCCGCAAGCCAATAAGAAAGCCATCATCATTGACGAACGTTTTAACGGCGGCGGTTCATTAGCTGATTATTATATTGATATTTTACAACGACCTTACCAGGCACATTGGAATATGCGGTATGGAAAGGATTTGAAATCTCCCAGTGCTTCGATACAAGGGCCTAAAGTGATGATTATTGATGAAACGGCTGGCTCTGGTGGCGACATGCTTCCGTGGATGTTCAGGAAATTTAAAGTGGGTACTATTGTAGGTAAACGTACTTGGGGAGGGCTGGTAGGGATTTTAGGATTCCCGGAATTTATTGATGGTGGCGGAGTAACTGCACCCAATGTAGCTATCTGGACTAAAGATGGCTTTATAGTAGAGAATGAAGGAGTAGCACCTGATGTGGAAGTAGAACAATGGCCGGCTGAAATAATAAAAGGAAGAGATCCGCAATTGGAAAAAGCGATTGAAATTGCTTTGAAGGAATTGCAAAAAAATCCTCCCGAGCAACCAAAACGTCCATCTTATCCTAGTAAAGTAAAAAATTAAATTACTGTTATTCTCCGGGGTAAATGAATTGAACAGCGGTTTACCGGACCCATGCAGGAGTTACGCTTTGAGGTACTGTTACCCGTTCTGCTATCTTGCGGTAACGGTCAGCCAGTGTACATAAATACTCCTGTGCCTTCGCTGCATAATCTTTCAACCCGGTAATGCCTGCTATCTTCCATTTTTCTGTCAGGTGATTGATGATATTTGCATAATCGAAAGTAGTATAGATACCCATTTTTTCTGTGATCACAGAAAAACGATTGAAGAGACTGTTTTTATTTTCATCCTCATCCATCAGCAATGCCGGCATTGTGATCTTTTTCTTCATCATTTTTTCAAAGGCCAGTATAGCACCATTGGGATCCACTTCAAATATTTTCGACATAAAATTTTTATATGCTGTTTCATGACGGGCTTCATCTCCGGCTATCGTTTTGCAAATTCGTGACAATACATCATCGCCAGCCTTGTCGGCCAGCTTACCGGTATTTACATGAGAAATTTTTGTGGCTCTTTCCTGAAAGGAAGTATAGATCATAGCCTGATAAGGATCCTGCTCCACTTTTGCATCAAAGCCATTAGTAATAAGGTTATGAATAGTGATCTCCACGGCTTTCATATCAGCCCTGCCCGAGAGATACAAGTATTTATTCAGTAAATCACCATGACGATTTTCTTCCGCCGTCCATGACCTTGACCAGCGAACCCAGCCATTATCGCTGGCCATGTTACCTTCACTGTTCATTCCTTTCAATAAATTAAAAAAAGACTGATAGTTAGGCAGAGCTTCTTCAGTTATCATATTACCTACCAGAGAGCTAATCACTTCATCAGGTATGCCATCACTTCTTTTGCGCAATGCTATTACCTGATCCATAGCATCTTTATGTGCCATATCAGGTAAAAAATCGGTGGGTTGCCAGCATTGTTGGGGATCGACTAAGTAATCATCTACTGCTTTAGCAGCAAGGCTTTGTAGTCCGGCAATAACTTCTGCATTCTTATTTAATTCATTCAAATTGGGGGTCATAAAAAATAATCTTTAAATCAAAAGGGGAAAAGAGGTTGCCAGTTCGCCATGATAAGTATCAGGAAAGGGTGGCTTGGATAATTTTAGAATAGCACACTCTGGCAATATAACCTTATTAGCTCTATTTCACCGGAATATTATTAAGCACATTTACTTTTATCTACGATATCAAAGTGATAATAGTTGTTATCTCCTGTAAACAATGATATAATCGATTGCTTACACCTTTGAAAAGTTGTTTGCTGTGTCCGGGGTTGGTTTTCGTAATAATTAGCCTGGAGGATACGTATGCAAACCAGTAAATCTTCATTATTACATTCCTTTCTCAATGAAGGGGAAAGCTGATTTGTTTCTTCAGGGTCTATTATTAACCGTGCCACGCCAAATATGTTTAAAAAGAAAGGAATGCCTTTTCGGTAATAGTTTAAGCCAACATTAAAACTACGGTCAAATTCATGCACCATTTGGAGCGGCTTTTTTACTGCTATCCAAACGCAACCTGCTTCATCTACCTGTAGTGTTTTAGCAAGTGAGTCAGGAAATTTTAAAAGACAGTTGCTGTGGGAATGTAAAATAGCGGTTTGCAGCTGCTTGATTTTATCAGTTATAAACCCAACCTGATTTTGCGTATTCATATTGCAATGATTTAATGATGGAATACTAAAAGGATAGAAATTTATGTACCAATTTTTTTTCTGACTCAACCCGGCCTGGTATTGAGGAATTATTTACACGTTTCTGGCAATCTGGGGTGAATTCTAAGCTTAATGGAACTACAAAACAAAGCTCATCCACACCAGAAATTATCTGGGGCCTGTTAATTTTTAAGGGTATGATAATTGATGCTTCATTACAATAAAATATAAAAATGATCAATCAAAAAAAATTTGGAGTTTGGATGGATACACATCATGCTACTATCATCGGCAGCGTCAATGCCGGAACTGATGAACTGGTAATAATTGCTCATGTAACAGGAGAAGAAGTTTCCCCCAGTCCAAGTAATAAGAATGAAAACAATCAAAAAAAAATGCTGCGGTCAAAATTTTTTAAGGAAATTGCTTCCCACCTGCAGAATGCAACTTACCTGCATGCTACAGGCACCGGTCAGGTGCAGGAACAATTTATTCATTACCTCGCAGCAACACCTCAATTTAAGAATTTAGAAACAGAGGAGTCTACTGCTAACAAAATGAGTGATGAAAAACTGGCTGATTTTTTTTCTGCTAAATTCAATTAACAGGTATAAATAAAATAAAAAAGGGCATCAACAGATGCCCTTTAATTCAGTAAACACCATTGCTTATTTCAGGTGCTTAGAAAGGTGCTTTGCCATATCAAACATTGATACCTGTGCTTTGCCACCGAAAACAACTTTGAGTTTTGCATCGCCATTAATCATACGTCTGTTGACTTTGTCCTGTAATTTGTTGGCTTTAATGTAAACCCAGATTTTCTTTACCACTTCTGTACGTGGCAGTGGTTTGCTTCCTACCACTTCTGCTAATGCAGCACTTGGAGTAAGAGGTTTCATAAACGCTGCTGATGGTTTACGGGCAGATTTTTTCTTTGCAACTTTCTTAGCTGCTTTTTTTACCGCTTTTTTAGGAGCTGGTTTTTTTGCTGCTTTTTTAGCAGCTTTCTTTTTTGTTGCCATTGTTTTAGATTTAGAATTTTAATGGGTATTAGTATTTTACCGGGACAAATATAGATTATTTCCTTGCTAACCATATAAATTTAGCCCGGTGTTTATCAACCGTCAAAAAAGGGACAACTGACTTTTATCCCGTACTGCCCGGTTTTTTTTGCTGATAGCTACAGTAGTAGCACTACCTTCTACGCAAAAGACCTGTGTTGCACTATACCGGGAAGCCACCACAATCTGTATATCACCTGCCTGCTGGTTGAACAATGTTTCCACCAGTTCCGGCTTATTATTGTTCCTGGATAAAT
>JANNCC010000078.1:0-4129 GCA_031386125.1 Chitinophagaceae bacterium | reverse complement strand
TGCCTTCCGCCATTTCTATTAAATGGCCCAGCAAACCAAAACCGGTTACATCCGTCATCGCAGTCACTCCTTTTATCTTGCCCAGCTCCTCGCCTGCTTTATTTAATGTTGTCATTTGCTCAATCAGGATTGCTAAATGTTCTTCTTTCAGCAAACCTCTTTTTTGTGCAGTAGATAAAATACCAACACCGATCGGTTTGGTAAGAAATAAATAATCGCCTTCGCGGGCAGTATTGTTTTTTTTTAGATTTTCTACTGGTACAATGCCGGTTACAGCTAATCCAAAAATGGGTTCCGATGAATCAATGCTGTGCCCGCCTGCCAGAGGAATGCCCGCTTCCATGCAGATATTTCTTCCGCCTTCCATTACTTTTTGTGCCGGCTCAACAGGAAGTTTTTCAACAGGCCAGCCAAGGATGGCGATTGCCATTAGGGGTTTTCCACCCATAGCATACACATCGCTGATGGAATTGGCAGCCGCTATTCTTCCAAAATCAAATGCGTCGTCTACAACCGGCATAAAAAAATCAGTAGTAGAAATTAATGCCATGCCGTTTCCCAAATCATACACCGCTGCATCGTCTTTACTGCTATTGCCCACCAGTAAATTCTTACTATCGGGCACTGCAATACTACTTTTTAAAATTTCATCTAAAAATTTGGGAGCAATCTTGCAGCCGCAGCCTGCACCGTGAGAGTATTGGGTAAGTTTTATCGTTTCATTCATATTATTCAATCAGACGACAAAAGTAAGCCGTTATTATTCTTTCGTAACTTTCATGTGTATATAATTGTTTATGGCAAAGGCATATATAACCCCCGGTGTCTATATTAATGAAGTTTCCAAATTTCCTCCTTCGGTGGCAGAAGTGGAAACCGGCATCCCGGTATTTATTAGTTATACGGAAAAGGCAATTGAAAACGGAACCAGTCTTTTTCAAACCGCCAAACAGATTAGTTCACTGCTTGAATACCAGCAATACTTTGGCGGGGCTGCAAACGCCGGGCAGAACTTTTGTTTATATGAAAGTGTACAATTGTTTTATCAGAACGGTGGTGCAGGCTGTTATATCATTAGTACAGGTAATTATACAAGTCCTGTTTCCCTTGCTGATTTACAAACCGGTCTTGCAAAAAGTAAAAACGTTCTGGCTTCTATATTAGTAATGCCAGATGCGGTACATCTTCCTGTTGCTGCTGATTTTTTTGCATTGCAGCAAAACATGCTTCGGCAATGCGCCGATCTGAAAACACAATTTGCTATTCTTGATACCAGAGAACCATCAACAGAAATTTTTAATGACATTCAGCAATTCCGGGATGGTATTGGTAGCGTTAATTTATCATTTGGTGCAGCTTATTATCCATGGATTATTTTGAGTAATGCAAAAAGAATTCCGCCTAGCGGTGCTATTGCAGGAGTATATGCACAAACGGATAGAAACCGTGGTGTGTGGAAAGCACCGGCCAATGTTTCTGTACAGGGCATATCGGAACTTACTAATACTGTTACAAGTGATGTACAAAATAGTATGAATGTTCATGAAAGCGGTAAATCAGTAAATGCTATTCGTTTTTTTACAGGCAAAGGATTTCTTGTTTGGGGTGCAAGAACTTTAAATGGAAATGATAATGAATGGCGTTATGTTTCTGTTAGGCGGCTTTTTATTATGGTAGAAGAGTCGGTAAAAAATACCTGTATGGTTTTTGTTTTTGAGCCCAATGATGCCAATAGCTGGATCAGGGCACAGGCAATGATTGAAAACTATCTTACACTTTTATGGAGACGGGGAGCTTTACAAGGCGCTAAACCTGAACATGCATTTTATGTAGCCATAGGTCTTGGCAAAACGATGACACCTCTTGATATTATGGAAGGGAGAATGATAGTAGAGATAGGAATGTCTGTAGTAAGACCAGCAGAGTTTATTATCCTGCGGGTTGCAATTAAAATACAGGAGAGATAAAGTGGTTACCTCTTTTTTCTAAACACTATGCCACTACTTTTCTGAAAGTCAGAACTAAAACGGAGATTGTAAACCTCCTCTCCATCATGTACTACGAGTAGCCCGGTATTCGGCGGGTATTTTCCAAGATTTTCGGCAAATAAAACCAATGTAAAATCTTCATTACCGGGAGTTATATAAATCGTTTTTTTAATAGCACTGGCTTTTAATCCTTGTTTGGACATAATTACCTCACCATTCATAAAAACACTAACGGTGTCACCATCAATTTCTCCATTATCATAAAGCGATAATTCAAGACTGTCCGATTTAAAACTGACAATCTGTGAGAAATCAGATTTTCTTCCGGCCACCAATGAGGCTTTTGCAATAATATCAACAGCTGGTTTTTTTTCTTCGGGTACAACCGAAACAACAGCCATCGGTTCTGTTTTTGTTTCTTTCTTTTCTGGAACAGGATTATTTACTGCAACTGAACCCATTTTACTGTTTGAAGAAACGGTCTCCAGTTTTTTATTGTCAGGAATTGCTTTCACCGGAATTGTTTTGGCAATTTCATTTTGTGTTTTTGACGAAACAGTTCCGGGTTGTTTTATCTCAATTTTTTCTGGTTTGCTTGTCGCCTTTGCAACAGGTTCTGTTTTGAGAGGCTTGCTATCTGCCACAGAGGACGCTGCTGAGGTTGTTAGATTATTTTTTGCTATTACAGGAGCGGCTCCCTGTTTCTTTAGTTCAATACTTGTCTGTGGGATAGCTACAGCAACACTTGTATTGGTAGGCTTAGTGGTTGCTTCTGGAATTTTACTTACTGCAATCGTTTTGTTTGATGCAGAAGGTGTGACAGCAACTGAACCAACGCTTACATCATTGCTGTTTGAATTTGGTAAACCATGTACGGGAATTTTTACTAAAGTATTTTTTTCGTTTGTTTCTGTTACTGGTATATCACCAATCAAGGCCGAAGAGAGGGGAGTAACACCTGGTTCGATTTCATCGGGTTTTTCAATAATGGATGAAGAAGCTACTGCCGGAACCGGCTTTGTTTCTGCTCTTTGCAAAGCTGGTTTGCTAACCGCAATGGCCACATCAGTATTGTTTATCTGTGGCAATGTTTTGGTGGAGTATTCCGTTATTATTTTCTCTGGTCTCACCGTTCTTACTATGGCAGGCACTTCTTTTCTTTCCTGGTAAAAGGCGATGTCTTTAGTAAGACCAAGCTCTTCCAGGTGTGGAAATATTTTAGAAGCTGTTAAATCTTTTTCTTCTTCCAAACCAACTTTGCCGGTAACGGCATAATATTTTTTTGTAGCATTTGTTTTCCAGGTGCCGTCTAAGTACCAGGTGCTGTCGGTTTGATTTTTGCGAAAAGTGCTGGTTACTTTTATTCCTTTATCCAGTTTGCCCCGAAAGTTATAAGACATAATCTCATCATCTGTTACTTCACACACATCACCGTCAATCGTTCCTTTCACTCTTTTCACTACATAATAGAGGGTATCATCTACTATAAATTCGCTACGAGAGTAGCCATATACCTTGCCACGATATTCTGTCAACGCAATTTCAAAGGACTGGTCTTTTCTTACGGTAGTACTGTCATTACTTAATGCTCCGGTCCAGAGGCCGGTCAATGTTTGTCCAAAAAAGAAAAGAGGAGATAATAAAAGCAGCGCAGTAAGCCTAAGACTTTTGCGGCTGATATTGGGCAATACAGGTAAGTTGGTCGGCATTTTCAGGGGTTACGGATTTACAGTCAACTGTACATAATAACGAATTTATGCCCTCCCGATTGTGTAAAGACTTGAAATAATGCTTGTCATAGTATTTAAGCAAAATGTCGAAACTTTCGGACGTTTTGCCCTCTTTTAGCAGTAAAATGGCCGTTTTAGCGTTCAAATGCCCCAATTTTTGAGAAATCCGGCCAATCGCTTCTGTTACTTTTTCTTGGTCTAATTGACCATATTCTTGGACGATATGCTTCAGCCGTTCTTCAAAAGGGATATCCAGAAAATACACCGGCGACTGCCGCATCACTTTCCAGAGTTCATGGGGAATGTTTACCTGTCCGATCCGTTGGGATTCATCTTCTAGCCAAATGGCAGTTGTTTGTTTTGAGCTGTCGGTTGTCAACTCTTGCGAATTAACCACACACCCGACACCCC
>JANNCC010000310.1:0-1989 GCA_031386125.1 Chitinophagaceae bacterium | reverse complement strand
AGTTAAAGTAGAAGCTTACGGAGATGCACACATTACAGCAAGTTTCAACAACATCATCATTAGTCTTACAAACAAAACCGGCCAGGTAATTGCGTGGAGCAGCGCCGGTAAAATGGGTTTTAAGGGTTCAAAAAAGAATACTCCTTATGCTGCACAGATGGCAGCAGCGGATGCAGCAAAAACTGCTTTTGATGCTGGATTGAAAAGAGTGGATGTATATGTAAAAGGTCCCGGATCAGGTCGTGAAAGTTCTATCAGGGCCCTTTCTCAAACAGGAATTGAAGTAGTAATGATAAAAGACGTGACGCCTTTACCACATAATGGTTGTCGTCCGCCAAAGAAAAGAAGAGTTTAAACCCCCAAACCCCCTGAAGGGGGCTTAAGGAAGACATATTGAATCGCCAGATTTGATTCATTTAATTAAAAGGTGACTGATTAATTTTTACCGCTTTCAACGATCAGTTCACCGGTTTTTAAAAAGCGGAAATGAAAAAAAACTATGGCACGTTACACTGGTCCCAAGACCAAGATTTCCCGCATTTTTGGTGAGCCCATCCTGGGCAATGGTAAGTGGTTGAATAAAAACAGCAACCCCCCCGGTCAGCATGGTGCGCAGCGTAAAAGAAAAACTTTAGGCGAATACGCTTTGCAGCTCCGTGAGAAGCAAAAAGCCAAATACACTTATGGTGTATTGGAGAAACAATTCCGCAAAACTTTTGAAGAAGCTGCACGCCGCAAAGGCGTTACCGGTGAAAACCTGATTAAATTATTAGAAGCCCGTTTGGATAATACTATTTATCGTATGGGTATTGCACCAAGCCGTCCTGCTGCACGCCAGCTGGTAAGCCATAAGCATATTACTGTAAATGGTGATGTAGTAAACATTCCATCATTTCAACTGACGGCAGGTGATGTTATCAGCATTAAAGAAGGAAGCAAAACCAGAACATCAATTACCGGTGTGATGGGCGCTAAGAATCCAAAATTCAACTGGCTTGACTGGAATGAAACACAAATGACTGGTACGTTCATCACTTATCCTGAAAGGGAGAGTGTTCCGGAGAATATTAAAGAGCAGTTGATTGTCGAATTGTACAGCAAGTAAGAACCCCCTGTCCCCCTAAAGGGGTGACTTAGGTGGAGCATGCTGAATAGAATTGATACAGTACAAGAGTCCGCCAGTTGGCGGAACGAAGCTAAATAGTAGTAATAAAGTTGGTTAAATAAATATTTCTAAAATCTAAAATTAAAATATGGCTATTTTAAATTTCCAGAAGCCTGATAAGATCATCTTACAAAAGGCAAACGATTTCGAAGCACAATTTGAGTTTCGTCCGTTAGAACCTGGATTTGCAGTTACCATTGGTAATGCACTTCGCAGAGTATTGCTAAGCAGCCTGGAAGGGTATGCAATTGTGGGTGTAAAAATTGATGGGGTAGATCATGAATTTGCCACTATCAAAGGTATTACTGAAGATGTGGTGGAAATTCTGCTTAACCTGAAACAGGTTCGTTTCAAAAAAACGGTGGATCACGAAGTGGCAAATGAAAGAATCATGTTGTCAATTAAAAACCGTTCAGAGTTTATTGCAGCTATGATTGGCGAAGGAACCCAGAGTTTCCAGATTATGAATCCTGAGTTGCTTATTTGCACATTGGATTCTTCTGCTAAACTTGATATGGAACTTACCATTGGTAAAGGCCGTGGTTATGTGCCTGCAGAAGATAACAAACCAAAAGATGCCATCATGGGTTTCATTCCCATTGATTCTATTTATACGCCGATAAAGAATGTAAAGTATACCATTGAAAATACCCGTGTGGAGCAGCGTACGGACTATGAGAAACTGATCATGGAAGTTTCTACAGATGGTACTATCCATCCTGAAGAAGCAGTAAAGCAGGCTTCACGGATTCTGATTCAGCACCTGATGATTATTACAGATGAGAACATCACCTTTGATAATAAAGAAGAAAAGAAAGAAGACC
>JANNCC010000295.1:0-8323 GCA_031386125.1 Chitinophagaceae bacterium | reverse complement strand
AATTAAAGCGGCACAACGCTTTGACGAAACCAAAGGTTTCAAATTCATTTCTTATGCTGTGTGGTGGATTCGCCAATCTATACTACAGGCATTGGCAGAGCAGGGCCGTTTAGTCCGCTTGCCACAAAACAAAATTGGCACTTACAACAAGGCTAACAAAGCTTACATGGCTTTTGAACAAGAGCATGAAAGAGAACCTTCAACAGAAGAGTTAGCGGAATTACTGGAGATGAGTGAAACGGAAATCAACAACATCTTTCAAAGCAACACCCGTCATACTTCCCTTGATGCACCTGTGCATGAAGCAGAAGATGTAGCCATGGGTGATTTGCTGCAAGGTGGTGATGATACAGATGATGATGTGATGAAAGATTCATTGAGAAATGAAATTCGCCGGGTATTGAAATCATTATCTCCCCGTGAAGCTGAAATCGTAAATGCTTATTTCGGTTTGGATGGTGAAAATGGAGTAACCATTGAACAAATCGGGCAAAAATACGACCTGACAAAGGAACGTATCCGCCAGATTAAAGAAAGAGCCATAAAACGTTTACAAAAAGCCCGGTATAGCAGTGCTCTAAAAGCATATTTGGGCTAATCAACTTTTAAATTGGTGGATTATTAAGCCTCCCGTCTCGTTTCAAACGAGACGGGATTGTTTTTTTACAAACCTTTTTAATTTCTACCCGTTAATTTTGTAATGGCTATGAAAATGAAATTATCTGTAATTCTTATTCTTTCTACCCTGTTTCTTTATTCTTGCGAAAAGGGTGTTGAATTTAAACTGGATGAAGTAACTCCCAAACTGGTAGTGGAAGCCACTATCGAAAATGGGCAAGCACCTGTTGTGTATCTTTCCAAAAGCCAGGCTTATTTTTCACAGATTGATCTTACTGCCTTAACCAATAATTTTGTCCGCAATGCTGAAGTGTATGTCTCCAATGGCATATTAACCCATAAGTTGAAAGAATATGCTGTACCTGTTGGAGTTGGTATAAATTTTTATTACTACTCTAATGACCCTACAAGCCCTGGTACAGCATTCATCGGTCAACTAAATAAACCTTATTCACTAAGAATTGTATCTGAAGGCAAAGAATACTCCGCTATAACGACTATTCCCAATTCAACCCGCCGCATTGATTCCCTGTTCTCGAAACCAGCACCCGTCGGCAACCCATCGGAGAAAGTGGCATTGATGATAAAGGCTTATGACCAACCCGGTTTTGGCGATTATATCCGCTATTTCACCAAGAGAAATAGAGAGACGTTTTATCCCGGACTTACTTCTGTATTTGATGACCAGGTAATAGATGGAAGCAATTTTGAGATACAGGTGGAAAGAGGGGTGGATAGAAACGATAGCCATCCTGATGGCTATACTTTCTTCAATAAAGGTGATACTGTAACATTAAAGCTCTGCAATATTGATAAGGCCACTTTTGATTTCTGGAGAACAATGGAATTTACTTATGCAAGTGTTGGCAATCCTTTTTCATCGCCGACCAAAGTGGTAAGTAATATTAAAGGTGGTGGGCTCGGTTATTTTGGCGGCTATGCTGCTCAATACCGGACTATAATTATTCCACAATAGAGAGTTGTCTTATAATATTATTAGTGATTCAAAACTACTTTCCATTGGTCTTGTAAGCTACCTGTCGAATTGCTTATTTACCGCTAATTTTGCCAGATTAAAATTGATAATTGAATGGAGACATCAGAAAGAGTACAATGTTTGATTATTGGTTCAGGTCCGGCTGGATACACGGCTGCTATTTACGCATCAAGAGCAGGATTAAATCCTGTTTTATACCAGGGCATACAACCCGGAGGGCAATTAACTATTACAACAGAAGTAGAGAACTATCCCGGATACCCGGATGGCATACAAGGTCCGGATATGATGGTACATTTTGAAAAACAAGCGGCCCGTATGGGAACTGATATCCGTTATGGATTAGCTACCAAAGTTGATTTTTCCGGTGCAGTTCATAAAGTGCAAATAGATGAGGAAAAATGGGTAGAGGCGGATTCTGTAATTATTTCTACCGGTGCATCTGCAAAATGGCTGGGATTGGAAAGTGAACAACGACTGAATGGATATGGTGTAAGTGCCTGTGCAGTATGTGATGGTTTTTTCTTTAAAGGAAAAGAAGTAGCTATTGTTGGTGCAGGCGATACGGCTGCTGAAGAAGCATTATACTTATCCAAAATCTGTTCGCAGGTGCACATGATTGTTCGCAGAGGTGAAATGAGGGCCAGCAAAGTGATGCAGGATAGGGTAATTAAAACACCCAATATTAAAATTTACTGGCATAGCGAAACCGATGAAGTGCTTGGGGATAAGAAAGTAGAAGCGGTGCGGATAAAAAATAATGAAACGGGAGAAAAGCAGGAAGTTTCTGTCAGTGCTTTTTTTGTAGCAATAGGTCATCAACCAAACTCTGATATTTTTAAAGGGTTTCTGGATATGGATGAAGCTGGCTATCTCAAAACAACTCCCGGAACCTCTAAAACGAATGTGGAAGGTGTATTTGCTTCAGGTGATGTACAGGATAAAATTTACCGGCAGGCAGTAACAGCTGCAGGCAGCGGTTGCATGGCTGCATTAGATGCAGAAAGATATCTTAGTGCCAAAGGAATCCACTAATTTTTATTATGGCCGATTTAATTACAATAGAACTCAAAGCACTCCGCTTTTTTGCCTATCATGGATTGTATGCAGAAGAAAAGAAAATAGGTAATGAGTTTGAAGTAAATCTGGTTGTTGCTTATTTGCCTTCTTCCGGAATGATAACTGATATTTTAGATACCTTGAATTATGTTCAGCTTTACGAATTGCTGAAAAATGAAATGCAAAAACCCCGTGAATTACTTGAAACCTTTGTTATGGAAGTTACAGAAGCCATACATCTATTATTCCCGCAGGTGAAGAAGATAGAAATATCGGCTACTAAACTATATCCACCAATTCCTCAATTTATCGGTACGGTAGGGGTGAAGTATCAGAGAGGATTCTAAATAACTTTTCCCTTCCATTTTCCGCTTCTGATATACCAGTATGACAAGCCAAAAATACTGAGCCAGTAAAGCCACTCACTCATCCAGCCATATGTAATAGAAAGTTTATACTTCTCCAACACTATATAAACATAAATGCAGTACAGAGTAATTGTGATAAGTTCAATTAGAAAAGTAAAGCGACTGTTGCCGGTACCTGTAACAGCATTCATCCACACAACAGAGAAGGACATAAGCACCATGGCAATAGTAACGACCCGGATAACCGGTATGGCAGTAGTAGTGAAAGCTTCATGCTGACCAAATACAGAAAGAAATAGCACTGGAAAAATATTGATTAATGCAGCTAAAACAATGGCAAAGCCGGTACTCATCTTTACAATTTTCAGAATAAGAGCCGGTACCAACTCTTTTTTCCCTTGCCCAATAACATTGCTCACCATTGCTGCGCTGGTCGCAGCAAAAGCCCAGGAGAAGCAACCTGTTAGGCCGAAAATGTTCCGCATAACGTTGGAAACAGCTAAGTCTGTTTGCCCATGATGTTCGATAAGAATGTAAAAGAATTCCCAACTGATAATACTGATTGCTAATTGAAAAATCAAAGGTAGCGATATGGATAAAATTTGCTTTGCATACTCACCATCCCATTTTAAATGATTGAAAATCGCAAATTTTTTGCCAAGGCCCTTATAATGAATAACAACGAAAATAACGAACATGCCGATGAACTCAGCAATGATAGAGGCAACTGCCGCACCGTTCAACCCCATTTCTGGAAAACCAAAATGTCCAAAAATAAACAGGTAATCAAAGGCAATGTTGGCAAAGGTTTCTGCCAGTGTGCCGCTAACAAGATAGCGGCTGTTGTTAGTGCCTACCAGCAACGCATTTCGCATCTGATACACATACAAAAATGGCAACCCCCATATACGTATTTTCAGAAATTGTATGGCATCGTTCGCTGTTTCAGGATTATGCAGCACATTTTTTAAGATGATAGGTGCAACGAACCAAGTCAGCAAAATACCAATAGCAGCAATTATCAATGAAATAAAAACGCCTTGTCCGAATATCTTCCCTATTTCCTCCGGTTTGTTTTCTCCCGCACGGCGGGCAATCAGTGTTTGCAGGCCGTTGTTCAACCCAAAGCCGATCATGGCAAAAATGAGGTAATAAACACCAGTGATACTGGCTGTCGCCAATGCCTTTTGGCTATAGTGTCCGAGGAAAATATTATTGGTAATGAAATTAAACTGGGGAACTAAAATAGCAAGGCATATCGGCAAAGCGATTTTTAAAATCTGACGGTTGCTGATTTCAACCTGTAAGTTACTATGTGGTGCTGCGGTTGCCATAAAAGTTGGCAAACCTACGATATTTAAATTTTTGTCTATTATTGCACCACTTGAAAAGAAAAATTTGAAACAATTATTTCATATTGAAAATGGCTATAGTGATAACGGGCAACAGGTGTTGTCACTAAGACTGGGGGCAAGGCATGGTAGCTTTGCCATTACTAATAAATCCGGGACTGAGCTTCACCAGTTGGCCTACTGCGCCACCGATGAATGGAACGAAAAGGAACTGGCTGAATTTATGGCAACCTATCCATCTTTAAGTAATTCTTTTTACGAGGTACTGGTAAGCTATGATTTTCCGGAAAGTGTATTTATACCATCAGCTGATTATAAAATGGAAGATGCCGGATTGTTATTAGCTGCTGTGGCGGGTAATAGCAGGACTACAAATACTATTTCTGAACTGATTACCGGTTGGCAGCTTTACAATGTGTATGCTGTTGCAAAAGAAATGCAGGAGTGGCTGTCGCAAAAATTTCCAGCGGCAAGATGCCGTCATCAGTATTCATTGGGAATAAAAAATGTAAACGCAGCAGAGGCGGGAGGCAATCTGGCTATTGATTTCAGAACAGATATTTTTACGGTATTTGCTGCCAGTGATAGTAAACTTTTACTGGCACAAACTTTTGAGTATTCAACTCCCGATGATGTGCTATACTATTTACTGAAAATCTGCCAGCAGTTTTCTTTATCGCAGCAGGAAGTAAAACTGCAACTTTCAGGACTAATAGATAAACAATCGTCTTTGTACAAAGAGTTATACCAATATTTTATAAATCTTGACTTCAGGGAGGCAAGTTGGAATGCCGGAGGCGAATACCCTGCACATTTTTTTACTTCACTTAATGATCTGGCAAGATGCGCATCATAGGAGGGGAACATGGCGGTAGAAAATTCAATCCGCCTAATAACATGCCTTACACCAGGCCTACTACCGACATAGCTAAAGAAGGATTGTTCAATGTGCTCCACCATAACCTTGATTTTGAAGAACTAAAAAGCCTTGACCTTTTTGGCGGAACTGGCAGCATTAGTTATGAACTGGCATCAAGAGGAGTGACCGATTTGACAGTGGTAGAAAAAGATAATACGATGTATGAGTTTATAAAAAAAACTTCTATTGCATTACGAATAGAGAATTTGAAAACGGTGAAGATGGATGTATTTAAGTTTATCAGCCAGTGTACAGACAAGTTTGATTTTATTTTTGCTGGACCCCCTTATGCTTTAACAACGATTGATAACCTGCCAAAAGACATATTCGACAAACAATTACTGAAAAAGGATGGCTGGTTTGTTTTAGAGCATACCCCGAGAAATGATTACAAGGCATTTCCTTTTTTCAAATCTGAGAAGAACTACGGCACTACCATTTTCTCAACTTTTATCGAAAGCCGGGAATTATGATTAAGAATGAACTACGAAAAACATTCCGGGAGAAAAGAAATGCACTGACTGTTGCTGAGCAGGGAAAGTTGGATGATTTAATGCTGAGACAATTTCAAACAACAGAGCTGCCTTTTATCGCTACATTATTTTCTTATTGGCCGATTGAAGAAAATAAAGAACCAAATACACATCTGTTTACCGATTACCTGGAATTCAAAAACCCTGAACTGCTGATCAGTTATCCAAAGATTGATTTTTTTTTGGATGAGATGGTGGCTGTAGCTACGGATGTGGAAACAGCATTTGTAAAGAATGAATTTAATATTTATGAACCGGAAGATGGAAGCAGGATGGAAGCTGATGAAATAGATATGGTACTTGTGCCACTGCTTGCTTTTGATAAAAAAGGTTACAGGGTAGGCTATGGCAAAGGTTTTTACGATAAGTTTCTGGCTACCTGCCGGAAAGGCTGCATCAAAATTGGGTTTTCTTATTTTGAACCGGTTGATGAAATAACAGATACGGCTGATTTTGACGTACCTTTAAACCTTTGTATTACGCCGCAATCAGTTTATGTTTTCTAATTTCTTTCTCAAATCATTCCGCATACTTTTATTGCCGTTTGCCTTGCTTTACTGGCTAGGTATCAGTGTAAGAAATTGGCTTTTCAATAAAGAAATTTTCAAATCGGCCAGTTTTGGATTACCGCTGATTTGTGTTGGCAACCTTTCTGTTGGTGGCACCGGCAAGTCGCCAATGGTAGAATACTTAGTGTCAACCCTCAAGGACAAGTTTAAAGTGGCTACGTTAAGCCGTGGCTATAAGAGGAAAACTAAGGGCTATGCTCTTGCCAATTCATCTACCACTGCACTCGAGATTGGTGATGAACCGATGCAGTTTCACTTAAAGTTTCCGGATGTGCCGGTGGCAGTAGGGGAAGAAAGAATTTTGGCTATCCCGCAGCTATTGCATGACAAACCTGAAACACAGGCTATCATTTTAGATGATGCCTTTCAGCACCGGACTATCAAGGCCGGGCTAAATATTCTTCTTACAGAGTATAGTAATTTATTTACCAGGGATTTTTATCTGCCTACCGGCGACTTGCGGGATTTAAAAAGCAGTTACAAACGGGCAGAAATAATTATTGTAACGAAATGTAAACCTGATTTAACAGAAGCAGAAAAGCAAAAAGTAATAAAGGAAATAAGTCCGTTTAAGGAACAGTCGATTTTTTTTACAGCCATTGAGTATGGCCAGCTATATCATATCAGCAGTAGCAAAATATTTACTGCCGGTGAAAAAACAGAAGTGTTGCTGGTAACGGGCATTGCCAATCCAAGGCCATTAAAAAAAATGCTGGAAGAAAAAAGTAGTAGTTATCATATGCTCCAGTACTCAGACCATCATATTTTTACAATTGATGACCTGAATGAAATAAAACAACGATTTAAAAAAATAGAAGCAACGAATAAAATTATCCTCACAACAGAGAAAGATGCCGTTAGGTTGGCTAAATTCACCAAGGAGATTGCTGAATTGCCGCTTTACGTAATTCCGGTTCGTCACCAATTCCTTTTTCAAGAAGGGGCACACTTTGATAAACTGGTCATCGGCTTTATTCAAAATTTTAGAAAAAACGCATAGAACCTAATCATGGGAAGAAAAAATTCAAAGACAAAAAAAAATAAAGAAAAACAAAGGCCATCATCATCCGGTAAGGTGCTGAAAGGGAAACTAGATATAACCCGTTCGGGAATGGGTTTTGTAACAATTGAAGGTATGGAGGTGGATATTATTATTCGTCCATCCGATTTCAATACTGCTCTTCATGGCGATACTGTTCGTGTTGCCATTAACGAAATGAAAAGCAGCGGACGACGTATGCAAGGGGTTGTAAAAGAAGTGTTGCACCGCAAACGAACAGAATTTATCGGTCGCCTGCAAATGAACAAAGGCTTTGCTTTTTTCATCGCAGAGATGGACAAACCAATGCCGGATATTTTTATTTCGCTGTCAAACATTAACGGAGCAAAAGATAACGACAGGGTAGTGGTGCGGTTGCTGCAATGGGAGAATGATGGTAAGCGGCCTGTTGGCGAAGTGGTAACAGTGCTGGATGCAGAAAACAGTAATGATGCAGCCATGAAAGAAATTTTACTGGAAGCAGGATTCCCGTTGCAATTTCCTGATGATGCGTTGGAAGTGGCCGCAAGAATTCCCGACACCATCTCCAACGATGAAATTAAAAAACGGAACGATGTAAGAGAAATATTCACTATCACTATTGACCCGGCTGATGCAAAAGATTTTGACGATGCTATTTCATTCCGAAAATTAAAAAATGGTAACTATGAAATCGGTGTTCATATAGCAGACGTAAGCCATTATGTAGAACCGGGTAATGCACTCGATAATGAAGCTTATCACCGGGCTACTTCTGTTTATCTGCCTGATAGGGTAAATCCAATGTTGCCGGAGCATATATCCAATGTACTGTGTTCGCTACGACCCAATGAAGACAAACTTACTTTCTCTGCTATTTTTCAAATAAC
>JANNCC010000279.1:0-2532 GCA_031386125.1 Chitinophagaceae bacterium | reverse complement strand
GTCCTCATCCTGCTCATCCACTACAGTCCATACACCTGCAACTTTTCTGTACCTGGTTACCGAGCTGCGCATAAAAATGTCGAAACCCATGTACCTGCCTACTTTGCCGGTTGCCATATCTGCTACACGTCCCACATCTGTCCTTTCAGCTTCGCTCAGGCTTTCAAAAAATTGGTAGTAGTGATTGGCGGTTAACAGTGCGGTTTTCATACCGCTATTAAGATTTGCATTGGCAAACTTTTTCGCAATTGATTTAAATGCAGACCTGGTAAATATTTTACGAGATCCTGTTGCTGTGCCATCTATCAGGTCAAGCGCACTTGCGCCACCATCTGTTTCTATCACATTGGCAGATGAAGGAGACCATCTATACAGCAATCCCTCCATTGCATCCTGGATAAGCTGCTTTTCATCTTCACCCGCTACACTCTGGCGTTTGTCATAACTCAGTTCATATTTTTCAATATCCTGTATCTGACGAGGCAATGCATAATAGGTGTCTAGTGCGTAAGTAATCTCGCTATCTGCACGGTTTACGGCTGTTTGCGGAAAAGTAGTAAGGTTCTTTTTAATGACTGCAGGAGCACCGGCTACAGGTATGTGAACTACCTTACCTGCCAGTACAAAACTATCTGCATTAAATGCCCGTTCTGCAAACCCGTTATCCTTATACAGGTTATCTACTATATCCTTCTGCCAAATCTCTTTTTGCAGTGCCATCAATGTACTGCCCTGTGGCATAGGGACAACAGATGCAATTAACAAGGCAGGGCCTGTTATGTACAAACTAATACCAAAGAGGCTCGATACAGACACCGCCATCACGGCGATGTACATAAATGCGATTTTGCTGATTCTATTTTTCATATTAAGGGGTTGGGGTATAAAATATTTATTTGATTTTTTTTGATGTTGCCAGGCGGGCTATTGCCTATGCTCCTGTGTACTCTTTGCCAAACTGCTCTTTGTACTTAGCCTTAAAGCCATCCAGGTCAGCAGTTTTGTACTCCTCCAGCTTGCCTTCTTTATCAAGCTGATCCCATGTTTTTGCTGCAAGTCCGGTTACCAAGCCTTTGTTTTTATCAATAGCATCGGTGATGCTTACAATCGGCGACATTACTTCCAGTACAGCCTTCAATCCATCAGGATTGCCTTTAAACTGCACGGCAAGCTTTCCCTTACCTTCTGCCGTTATCTTCTTATCTACGTTCAATGCTTTCTCAAGCATCGCATTTACATCTTTCTCTACGGTAGATGCCTGCAAGTTGGCCAGGTCCGTTTCTGCTTTTGCTTTGGCAGCATCTGCAGCCTGCAATTTTCCTTCAGCAGTTACAGCCCTGTTGTTTAAAGCATTGATCGCATTAACTACAGCTGACACATCAGCATTCTGACCCAGGTTTAAAACTGCCAGTTGTTCAGCAGTAAGTGTGAATTGCTTCATATTGTTTGTTTGAAATTTGTCGAGTGTGGAATTGAAGAAACCTACCAGTTGTATTGTATCCTTCATTTCTTTGGGAGGAGCCGCTGCGCTTGCAGAAACAAAAACGGAATCAATAAGCTTTTCGGACAATGCCTCGCTGCTGGTAAACCACCTGTCCTCACCGGTCAGGTAAGCTGTCTTACATTCCTCCTGGGTCTTGCCTGTTTTGGCTGCATATGCTGAGCATATTACACCCTCCAGGGCCTCCATCATTTGGGCTGTCGACCGCATGTCGTTAGCGTTGCCCATTGCAAAGGCACTTGCCCGGTGTGTCATAAACATGGCCATGCTGCTCATGTGTACCTCTGTGCAGGCTACTGCTATTACGGTACACATACTGGCACAGATGCCATCTATATAACCAACTGTTTTTGCCTTACAGTTTTTAATGGCATTGAATATTGCAAGCCCGTCAAACACGCTGCCGCCACCACTGTTCATCCTGATGTCTATCCGGCTATTGCCGGCAGCTTCCAGGGCTCTCAGTTCGCGTACAAAATCACCGGCATTCACTTCATCATCGCCTATATACCCATAAATGAGTATTTCGGCGGTGTTATTAGCTAGCTGATTGGTGATCCAGAATTTATTCATGTATCGGGTTGAGGGTGTAAAAATGCAATGGTGTTTAAGGCTTTCAAAACCCGCAATCAGTATTACGGCAATTACTGCCGTATAATGCGGCAATTACTGCCGTACCATTGATTTTCGAATTGTACACCCCTTATAAATAAGGGCATTTTTGTATCCTATGGCTACCATAATGACAATGGCGGATAAGCAGTACTTAGCTAAGATTTTATTTACCCGAGAAAAGCTTGAGCAAAAATTAATTGCCAGGAGAGTGGGTGTAAGTGAAAAGACTATTGGCTTATGGGTTGAAAAGTTTAATTGGAAGGCTTTACGTAACCGGTTGTTGGTGGGCAAAGAAGAAGTATTACACAATCTTTATGAGCAAATATCGAATCTCAATGAAGCCATACAAGGAAATACTAAGGGTCAAAGGTATGGCGATACAAAACAGGCTGACATTCTCATAAAGTATACAGCAT
>JANNCC010000070.1:0-39246 GCA_031386125.1 Chitinophagaceae bacterium | reverse complement strand
GTTTACCCAGAGTTTATCTAAGGGCACACTTTTGCTGCATGAATTCTGCAAGAACATAATTAAAATCTTACATTAGTATTACGAATAAATAATTTTGCTATGAAATCTTTTCTTTTAGCTCTGCTCCTGATTTCTCTTAATGTTTCAGCGCAAATAAATCCCGCCAACATCACTATTGCCCGTGATAGTTTCGGAGTGCCACACATCTTTGCACCCACCGACCCGGAAGTAGCTTACGGCATTGCCTGGGCACATGCAGAAGATGATTTTGAAACACTGCAATTAGTGGTACTGAGCGGTAAAGCAAAATTGGGAACAGGCTTGGGCAAGAAAGGTGCAGAAGGAGACTATGTAATTAATTTATTGCGAGTAAGAAAAACAGTAGAGGAACAATGGAATACTTTAAGTCCTGATTTTCTGGCATTAATAAAAGGATATGTGCAAGGGTTAAATGCTTATGCAAAAACTCACCCAAAAGAAGTGAAGTACAAGCAGGCTTTTCCTTTTGACGAAAAAGAGTACATGACAGCAGTGGTTTTCTCCACCAGTCTTTTTTGTGGTGTGGACCAGGTGCTACCACAAATACTGGGCGGTAAAGTCGCTACTATTCCAAACTTCAATCCGCAAGGTTCCAATGCTTTTGCGATGAATTCAAAAAAGACAACAACTGGCGAAAGTTTTTTAGCCATTAATGCACACCAGCCACAGGAAGGGCCGGTAGCTTTTTATGAAGCACACTTGCAAAGCGAACAGGGCTGGAATATGCTCGGTGGTTTATTTCCAGGGGGTTGTTTAATTTTTCATGGTACGAATGAAAACTTAGGTTGGGCACATACCGTTAACTACCAGGATAAGGTAGATGTATTTCAATTGGAAATAAATCCGGCTAATAAAAACCAATACAAGTTTGACGGGCAATGGATAAACCTGGAAGAGAATAAAGCCAAACTGAAAGTAAAAGGAATACCCATTACCATTGGCAAAAAAATATACTGGAGTAAATATGGCCCAACTGTAAAAACGGCTACAGGAGTTTTTTCATTACGAGTTCCGGCCACGATGGACATTAAAGCACTGGAAGAATGGTACAGAATGAATAAGGCGAAAAATTTTACAGAATTCTACAAAGCACTTAGCATGACAAGCCTGCCCATGTTCAACATTATGTATGCAGACAGATACGATACTATTTTTTATATCAGCAATGGAAAAATGCCAAGAAGAAATCCGGACCCGAAATATAATTGGAAAAGTACCCTTCCGGGAAATACATCAGCCACACTATGGACAGCGTTTAAGGCAGTAGGTGAATTACCCCAATATGTAAATCCTGCTTCCGGTTATTTATTTAACACTAATCACTCTCCTTTTTTGGCAACCGATGTTAGGTATAATCTGGATATGAAAAAATTTGACAAAACAGATGGATATGAAACGTACCACAATAATAGAAGTCAACGGGTGACAGAATTAATAAATGGAGATAAAGTCGATTACAACACGTTTAAAAAAATAAAATTTGACCAGCAATTACCAAAAGATTTGAAATACACTTATGGTATTGATACGATGCTTAGTTTAAACGGAACTAATTACCCGCCAATGAATGAAGTAATTACAAATTTCCAAAGTTGGGATAGAAAGGCAATTGCTACCAGCAAGGGTGCTGCTGTATTTTTATTGGTGTATGATTATTTGGCGAAAAAATTAGCTGGTGTTCCTGCCCGTCAATTAACCAAAGCTGAATCTATAGAGACATACCAGCATGTGCATGATTACATGATGCAACATTTTGGTAAAACAGATTTGGTATTAGGTGACGTACAAAAATTAGTAAGAGGTAATGATGCCCGCCCGGCCTGGGGTCTGCCTGATGTTTTGACAGCGGCTTATACAGAGCCTTACAAAAATGGTATGCGAAAAGTAAATTCTGGTGACGCCTATATTTGTTTTGTCCGCTATCCAAAAAATGGTGGCTTACCTATTATTGAGTCGATTAATACATTCGGGACTTCTATGCATCCAGCTTCACCGCATTACAAAGACCAAATGATTATGTTTCAAAATCAGCAGACCAAGCCGATGACACTGGATAAAAAGGAAGTACTGCGGACGGCAGAAAGAGTTTATCACCCGGGAGAATAAAAAAAGCAATTCCAAAAATAAATTATTTTCAGAACTGCTTTTCAGAAAGAGGTTATAATTAATTAGTGGCCTTTATTTCCCTTACTTCACCGGCGGTATTTTTTACAAGTAGGAAGGATTTACCAATCATGGCAGGATTAGCACCCGGAATACCTTCTAAAGTATCGGTTGATTCAAGTAAATAACCTGGATAAACAGCACCGCTGTCTTCGGGCATATTACTTATGTAAACCACCACATCTGCACCAGCAGCATCTTTAAAATGAAATTCAACTCTGCCAGTATAATAAATGGCATTTTGGTAAATTACTTTTTGTGAATTATCAGCAACTACTGGTTTTGTAATAGCTGTGTCTTTGATGATTTCTGTTGTGGAAGAATTTTTCTTGCCGCCGCAGGAAGCTAAAACCAAAAGCATCAAAACAGGAAGGAAGACTTTTTTCATGTGTGATTAATTTTTTTTAGAGTAGAAAGATAAGAAAAACAATCAAAAGAGTACAAACCCAAATAGACGGTTAAGCTCTCTTTTTTTCAACTTAACTTGCACCTATGATTGATTATTTACAGGGATTAAATGAACGCCAAAAGGAAGCAGTGCTGCATATTGACGGGCCGATAATGATTGTGGCCGGTGCCGGCAGTGGGAAAACCAAAGTCCTGACCACAAGAGTGATTCATTTAATGGCGAATGATGTTGATGCATTCAATATCCTCGCATTGACATTTACCAACAAGGCCGCTAAGGAGATGAAGGAAAGGGTAGAGAAGATTTTAGGCAACGGCGAAGCCAGAAATTTATAGATCGGTACTTTTCATTCCGTGTTTGCAAGAATACTCCGATTTGAAGCCGATAAAATCGGTTATCCTAAGAGTTTCACTATCTATGATACCGACGATGCAAAGAGTGTGATAAAAACCGTTATCAATGAATTAAATCTTGATGACAAGCATTACAAACCCAATATTGTTTACAACAGGATTTCATCAGCCAAAAACGCATTAGTAGGTCCGGAAGAGTACAAAAACGATTATGGTCTGCAACAGGAAGATATGCGCAGCAACCGGCCGGCCATTGCACAGATTTATGAGGCGTATGCAAAGCGTTGCTTTAAAAACGGGGCAATGGACTTTGATGATTTGCTGATGAAATTTTATGAGCTGTTGAAAAATGTGCCCGAAGCATTGGCAAAGTATCAGCGAAAATTCAAATACATTTTAATAGACGAGTACCAGGATACTAACCCTTCCCAGTACGAGATCATTAAACTGCTGGGTGCCATGCATGAAAATGTGTGTGTAGTGGGAGATGATGCACAAAGTATTTACAGTTTCCGTGGCGCCACGATTGAAAATATTCTTCAATTCCAGAAAGATTATGATGAAGTGAAACTGGTAAAACTGGAACAGAACTACCGTAGCACCCAAAGCATTCTGCATGTAGCTAACGAAGTAATCAAGAACAATAAAAACCAGATAGAAAAAATTCTCTTTACTGAAAATGCAGAAGGGGAAAAAATAAAGCTGGTGAGGACGATGACGGATAATGATGAAGGAAAATTTGTAGCCGATAGCATTCAGGAACAAAAACTTCGTAATCATTACAGCAATAAAGACTTTGCTATTTTATACCGCACCAATGCACAAAGCCGTGCCTTTGAAGAATCGTTGCGCAGAATGGGCCTTGCTTATACTATTTATGGGGGTATTAGTTTCTACCAGCGGAAAGAAATAAAAGATATTGTGGCTTATCTGCGCATGATTGTCAACCCAAAAGATGAGGAAGCTTTAAAACGCATTATCAATTATCCCGCAAGAGGAATTGGTAAAACAACCATTGATAAATTGGTATTGTCTGCCAATGAAAATGATATCAGCATGTGGGATGTGCTGGAAAAGGCCAACGAGTTTGGTTTCCGGGCGGGAACATTTACGGCCTTACAGGATTTTGTGATAATGATAAAAAGTTTTGCCAGTATGCTGACAAAACAAAATGCTTATGAAGTGGCCTTTCATGTGGGCAAGCAAACCAACTTTGTAAAAGAACTGTTTAATGATAAAAGTACCGAAGGTGTTGCCCGGTATGAGAATATACAAGAGCTGTTAAATTCTATTAAGGAATGGACAGAAAACCCGGACAATGAAGATGGGGAACTGGTAGATAAAAGCCTTGCTTCTTATTTGCAACAAATCACTTTACTGACAGATGCAGATGAAAAAGATCCGGATGCGGATACCATTAAATTAATGACGATACATGCAGCCAAAGGATTGGAATTTAGTTGTGTGTTTGCTGCGGGGTTAGAAGAAATGCTTTTTCCCAATGCAATGGCTATTAATACGAGAGAAGAACTGGAAGAAGAACGGCGTTTATTTTATGTAGTTATTACAAGGGCCAAACAACGGCTGTGGATTACTTATGCCAATACCCGTTACCGCTTTGGACAGTTGGTACAAAATGAACCAAGCCGCTTTATAGAAGAAGTGCCGGAGCAATACATGGATAGAAGTTTTGCAGGTGGCGGTGCTAAAAACCAAGTGGGGGGCAGCAATTGGAGTAAGGCATCTGCATTTGATAGAATGAAAGCAAAGAATGTGGATGATGGAGAATCAGGAAAAGTAAGTCAGCAGTCAGGAACCTATTATAACTCTGGTCCGGCGGTGTCCAAATCAGTACCTTCTTATTTGCCACCTAAAGGATTACCCGCAAAAATAAAAGAACATGTGCCTTCGGCTGACTTTGAAGCCAGTGATACTTCTGTTTTGAAAGAAGGACAGAAAGTAGAACACCAGAAGTTTGGTTTTGGCGAAGTATTAAGAATGGAAGGGGCTGCACATAATCCTATAGCCACTGTAAAGTTTGAGCATAATGGAGAGAAGAAGATTATGCTGAACTATGCGAAGCTGCGAATATTGGAGTAGCTACGGTTTCTTAATTACCGTTTGAATAAACTCTTCTATCGTTGTTGGTTTTAAACCAAACTGCGCAATACTGTCTCCGGTATTGATCGTTTCTTCTGATGTTTCACTATGTACACTAAATTTCATTATCCGGGCAATGCCCGGATGAAATGGTTTCAATAATACCGAAAACACTTTCAGTACACCAACAGGCACATGACCGGTTTTTGGGTTTATATGTAATGCTTTTCCAAAAAGAGCTGCTATTTCGTTGCGGCTGATATTTTGCGGCCCGGCGACAGTAATGATCTTGTTATAATAGTTTTGGTTCAATGAAATAGTATCGATGGCAGCGACCACATCTTTTATGGCAATAAAATTGGATGGATTTTTTCCTGATCCAAGAATAGTTGTTTTCCCTTTTTCGACAATATTTTTTCCAAGCAAATTGTAAACATGCCACTCCATAAAAGCAGGCAACCGGAGTATTGTATAATTCAATCCACTCTTTATTAAATGCTGCTCAATTATATATTTAGTCCGGAAAAAATCAATGGGGTGGTTAGGAGAAGCATTGAAGACAGAGGTGTAAATAAAATGGGTTACACCTGCCCTCCTGGCCTCATACACTAAAAGCTTGTGCCCGGATTCATCTACTTTAGCAGATTTATTTTTTCCTTTACCCAGCATACCATGTGCGGCGGTCACAACAATATCAACCCCATTAAAAATTCCGGTGATTGTTGCAGCATCTGTCAGGTCACCTGTTATAATACTAGCTCCTTTCTTTTCAAGATCAATAGCTTTGTCTTTATTTCGTACAAAAACAGTTACCTGAAATCCTTTTGAGAGAAAATGGCTGGCAGTTTCGCTTCCCAAAACGCCGGTGCCGCCAATTATAAGCAGGTGGGGCATAACACTATGAATTTTAATGTTTAAGGTACAATAAATATAAGGAAAAGGGTAATTGATTATGATGTCACAAAAAACACCGGCCTGTTAGAAGCTGAGAATCATTGTGTCAGCTAATCTCATACAACTGTCATTAAAAAAATTTTCAAATTTATCCACATTTATTAAACCGGTTGGTACAATGTTTGTCTATTGAATACCGTTGCAGGATTACGAATGTTTTTATTCTACTGCGACTGTTTAACCACCATAAAAAATTTCTGAAAAGAGTTACTATCAGATTTTTTTATTTAACGAATCTATAGTAACGGTGATTATCGTACGTAACAGACGTAAGGTCTGTATTGTATAAATTTTTATTTATTCATCTAAAACAATGAGCTATGAAGACGATTCAAAAAACAATTGCCCTTTCTATTGCAACATTTAGTGCCTCTATTGCCTTTGGACAATTAGGTCTGGGAGTTACTTCGACCACACAGGCAGCAGTCAACACATCTGTGAATACCGCAGCTGTAGTTCAAACAACTAATGCAGTGTCTACCGCAACAAAAAGTACGGTTAATGCCGCAGTAAGCAAAACAGCAGAACTGAAAACAACCACCGGCACGGCAGTGAATGCAACAAGTAAACAAGCTGTAAACACTACAGGAAAAGTAAAAAATGATGTAAAAAGTAATTCTGATGTAAATGCTGCTGTCGGTGTAAATGCATCTTCACAAACTAATGGCCAGGCGCAGGTCGGTAACACTTCCACACAAACAGGAGTGAATACAAATACTTCCGCAGATGCAGGTGTGCAGGTAAATGGCAGTAAGGTAATTGACAAAGCAGAATCAACATCCGCAGGTGTAATGACAACTATTGATAACAAAACGGCCGCAACAGTAGAAACAACAAAAGCAGTAAAAACTAAAACAGAAACAGCAGTTAAAACTGATGTGCAGGCGGCTAAACAAACAGCTAGTTCTATAAAACCACAAGCTAATGCCAACGTAGCTGCTGAGGCTAATGCAGAAACAAAGGCAACCGTTATCAAACAGTAATCAATCCGTAAACTTCATTATAAATAAATGCCCTCTCCATAAAACGGGAGGGCATATTTTCCACTAAATTTTATATATGAAACGGATCTATTATACCTTTTCCTTTGCTTTTTTAATTTTGATAACCTTACAGGCAGGAGCACAAACTGATTCGACAGTGAAGAAAAATAAACCTCAATTTAAACTGGGAGTTTATTATAACAGCAATCTTAATTACTATGGAAGAACAGATAGTTTGAGAAGCAGCGGCTTTTTTCCAGTAGCAGAGTTCTGGGCCAATAAGGTATTCTATATTACCGCTGCACCGATTTTTGTAATAAATAATGCTGCCGGATTTGAATATGGAGGTGCTGTGGCAACAGCTGGTGCAAGGTTTGGCAAAGAGAAAAAATACAGCAGCAATATTTATTTGATAAAGCCTCTTTACAAAAACAATAGTCAGTTAGTTCAATCTGCGTTAAAAGCACAGGCTGTTGGAACACACACTTGGCTTAATAAAATAATCAATGTAACAATTGGTGGCGACGTAAAACTCAGCGACCAGTTAGACTACGGGGTCATGGCAGGTCTTGACCATCTTTTCAGGTTTGAGTTGCCCGGCCATTCGGTATTGGTAATAGATCCTTCAGCCACTATTAATGCAGGCACACAACAATTCACCAAAACATCCTATAAGCAAAGCGGCTTCCTGTTTTTTCCGGGAGTGCAGCAGCAGGTAACGGAAGAAGTAAGCAATTTCAATATACTTTCTTATGAATTTTCGATGCCTGTTGTTTTTGCCAAAGGAAAATTCCAGGTGATAATAAATCCTGCTTATGTATTGCCGCAAAACCTGGTGACAGTGGCCAATAGGCCTGACCTTTCTGAAAGGGGTAAGAATATGTTTTATGCAACTATTGGGACAAAAATGACTTTTTAAAAGAAAAAGATACGCTAAGCCTGAATTAACAAAATGCTTTAAGGCGGATATTTATATTTGTTTGGTAGTTTACCGTTTATTACCAACCACCTATGCCTTCTGCCAAACAAAAAAAAAGAATTCGAAAACCAATACTTGGAACTATAGCTATACTTATACTGAGTATGGCTGCATGGCTTATATATCAAAAACTACTATACCGCAAAGCAAAATTTACCCGTTACCCCGAATTTGGCATTAACATTCCAGAGAATTATTCCATCCATGGTATTGACGTATCTAAATACCAGTCAATGATTGCCTGGGAAGAAGTGAGGGCAATGAAAGTAAAAAATATTAAATTAGGGTTTGCTTTTATAAAAGCTACGGAGGGAATTGGAAATACCGACCCTCATTTTAAACGTAACTGGAAGAAGACAAAAGAAAATGGTATTGCAAGGGGAGCTTATCATTTTTTTATCGGTTCAAAAGACGGAAGGATGCAGGCAGAAAATTTTATTGCTAATGTAGAACTGGAGCCGGGGGACATGCCGCCGGTATTGGATGCCGAACAACTGAATGGTGCATCAACAGAGCAATTGAGAAAAGAAATGAAGAAATGGCTCGAGATAGTGGAGAATCATTACGGGGTAAAACCAATTATCTACACCAACGTTGATTTTTATAACCGGAACCTCGGTAGTGAGTTTGACGGATATCCTTTATGGGCGGCTCATTATTACCAGCTGGAACAACCCCGCATAAGCAGGGGCTGGGTTTTTTGGCAGCACAGCGACGAAGGCCGGGTAAATGGTGTTGTTTCAAAAGTTGATTTTAATGTTTTTAATGGTGACTCAGCAGAGTTTAGAAACTTATTGATTGATTAGCAGAAGAACGGCCGGGTGTCGAAATACTGTAACTTGGTAATCCGAAATAATTATCAATATGGAAAAGAATTGGGATCCAGGGGTTAAAAAATTCTTTGTCAAAATCATCAACACAGTTTCATTGGGACTTCTTTGGATGATGGCCTGCGCCATTGCCGGTATTTATTTTGAACTTGGCTACACCAACGGCAAACCGATTATCTACACTATTCTTTTCTATGCCGGAATGACTATCAGCCTTTTCTTCCTCATCCGTTATTTATACAAAACCTGGAAAAATGGTTAATCCAATAACTTTTCTCTTTGCGGAACGTCAAACTAAAAATACCTGCTGATGACGTATAGTAAGTAAAATAAAAAGGCTATTTTAGAAATTCATTCTAAGTTGCAATGGAGCTAAAACAAATAAGCAAATGGTTTATTATTACCGGAACACTCATAATCTGGACAATCAAGTTTGTCGTCCGGCCAATGCACCTGTTTGATGACCCAACCCGGTACTTGTTGAATATAGCTCCTAATTTATTGGGCTCTTTTCTGATCCCGTTTGGGGCTTATTGGTTTTTTAGCGGCAAAAATTTTTTAATGGCCCGGATTTTTAAAATTGAAACGGTTTATGACCTCCGGTTAGTTTGCCTGCTTGGTTTTTGCATGCTGATAGTAAATGAATACCTGCAATTAATACCCTTTTTTGGCCGCACATTCGATTTGAATGATATACTTTTTTCCTCCGTTGGACTGGCTGTGTCCCATTTTGTATTTGGAAAACTACAGCAGCGGTACCAGGTACAAGCCAGTTAGTTTTTTGTATCCAATATTACAGGTGCATTTCCTTTACCCATAATAATAACTTTTGAGTTGGGGGATTTTGCCAGTTCCAGGTAAGCTTTTATCTGCTCATATTGTAATTGCTGATCAGTGAGTCCGATATTGATGATGCGCTGATAATCAGCAATACCTTGTGCTTCCACTCTTTTCCTTTCTGCTTCCTGTTTTTCTTTCAATAATACAAACTGCATCTTCTGTGCATCCTGCTCTGCATTTATTTTTTGTTCAATCGTTGCTTTTACAGATTGTGGCAAGGTAATATTTCTTACTAGCAGTTGCTCTAATATCAGCCCTCTTTTTTTAAAATCATCGTCAATACTTTTAAAAATGCGTTGTTGAAATTCATCTCTTTTGTTTGAATATAACGACACGGCCTCATAATAAACTGAGTTATCCCGGATCTTGGTTCTGGTTAAGGGACGAACAATTTTATCGGTATAATCTACACCTGTTTCCCTGACAAGGCGGGGGGCTTCTGACGGTAGTAATTTATATAGTACTGTAAGATCAATAGTAACTTCCAATCCATCCGACGTTAATACCCTGATAGCATCATCGCCGGTTTGATTTCCCTCATCATGTATGCCACTCATGGTATAGTTCTGCGTTTTTATATCTAATCGCTGTACTTCAACAAAAGGATTGACAAAATGTAATCCGCTACTGAGCACATCATTCTGAACTTTACCGAACAACGACTTTACGCCTATTTGCCCGGCATTGATCTGTACAATACATTTGGATAAAATACCGGCAATTATAACGACCACAGCAACACTACGTACCGTTTTTGCAAAACGTCCAAACTCCTGGCTGTTGTTTAAGGCAAATCCACCAATTAAAATAAGGATGCCAATAATAATAAGTATCATATGAATAGTGTTTTAATGATTAACTGCTATGATCTGAAACTATAACCCAACGGCCATTTATTTTCCGGAATAATAAGGTGTAGTGGCCGCCCACATCTCCAATGGATCGTTTCAAAAACCATTTGCCGGTGATATGATAATATTCTTTCGACAATTTTTTTACCTGTATCAATGTAAAAATAAGTTTACCCATTGCTGCAGTGTCAGGATAGCCTTTCTTATAATTGTTTAATGTGTTGATCCAGCCATAGGTAACGCCGCTCTTGCCAATAAACATCAGCGAGTCATTTTCCCAATAGCCATTCATAAAGCTGTCAATATCTCCACGGTTCCAGGCGGCAGTTTGCTCATCCAGAATTTTTCTGATAGTTGATTCACTCCCGCCTGCCGGACGGGCAGGGTTTGATTGGGCAAATAAATTGATTGTTGCAAGAAGGAAAAAAGCACAGAATATTTTTTTCATCGACAAACTTTTGTTCAAGGTAAATCAAAAAAGCACAAAAGGGCATTAATGATCGCAATCATCACTATGAGCATGATTATGAACCCGGCAAAACCTGAAATTTAAAAGATGCGCAGTAATAATCAGGAGAACGGCCGGCACCAGCAGCCATGTTTCGTATTGAATAAAAAATTGTTTCATTACCAAGAATATAAACCCCGCAATGAAAAGGGAAAGGGGCAACAGGTTATGATGATGTTTTCTATAACCATGATAGAGAGAATAAGAGCCAATACATAAGGCCAGCATTATCATTCCCACTTCAAAACCGGTATGGTGAATAATATTGACACCAAAAAGCGGCAGGCTGCTCAATAAAAGCGGTAACAATGCACAATGAATAGCGCAGGCTAATGAAGCCCCGATTCCTAAAACATCCCAATTAATCTTGAATTTCATGAAGGAGAACAAAGATAGACAAAAAGCAACAATGTTGCATAAAATAGCTGCTTTTCTATTAAGACAAGGAGTATTGTACCTGTTAGGTAAATATTACCGGGTACGCATCCTACCTTTGCACCGCAATTAATAAGTATGTCAAAAAAGAAGTTGTTTTATATAGGATTTTTTACTGCTCTGGCTCTGATTTTCTATCTGATATTAACTCTTGTCATTCCCGGATTTGGTATAAAAAAAACACCTCCGATCAGTTTTGTAAAGCCTTTTTCTTTTATCAACCAGGATGGAAAAGTGGTAACGGAAAAGGATATGGAGGGTAGAGTGTATGTGGCAGAATATTTTTTTACGCATTGTGATGGTATCTGCCCCACTATGAATAATAATATGCGATTGGTTTATGATGAATTTATACAAGACAGTAATTTTCTCATTCTTTCTCATACCTGCGACCCCGACCGGGATTCTGTGGCGCAGATGAAGCATTACGCCGATTCAATGAAGGTGGACACAAGACGTTGGATTTTTTTAACCGGGAGAAAAGATAGTTTGTATAACACAGCAAGAATTAGCTACACAATTGATGACCCGGCCAATAACCTGAAAAGTATGGATGACCAGTTTATCCATTCACAGTTTTGGGCATTGGTAGATAAAAAGGGTAATGTGAGAAAAGTGATTGACGGATTAAAAGAAAGCGAAGTAAGAAGCCTGATAAAAGCAGCAAGACGATTGCTAAAAGAGAAATAGTGAACCTTTAACTGGGAGCTTTGTTTTGTATTTTATTTTCGCAAATATATTATGTTGAAGCAAACGGCGATACAAATAGAAAACCAGGTGGGTGAGTTGCTGAAACGCAACAGTCTCAGCATTACAGACAGCCGGAAAAAAATCCTACAGCTTTTCCTGGAGCAGCCCGGTGCATTGGCCCATGGGGATATTGAAAAAAAGGCCGGAGAAAAATTTGACCGGGTAACTGTTTACCGCACCCTGCAAACTTTTGTTGACAAAGGCATTGTTCATACTATTCCTACGGCAGATAATTCTATCCGCTATGCACTCTGCAAAGACGAATGTTCAGAAGGGCACCATCATGATCATCATATTCATTTTGTATGCAGTAACTGTAGCAATACTTATTGCCTGGATGATGTGGTAACTCCTGAAATAAAACTACCCAAAGGCTACTCAGCCGAACATGTGGAAGTGGTGGTAGAGGGAGTATGTAAAAACTGCAAAAATCCTATTTAGGTACAAGTGGTTTAAAAACAAAGCCCCGGTGTAGAAACATCGGGACTTTTTGGTTAAGGCTCTGATTAGTAGCTATGTTAAAATGCAATTTCCTGCACTTGTAATTTCTGATTCAAAAGTAAGTGGTGCCCACCACATTTCCGAATTTAAAACATACCCCTTTCGTGGTATTTTTTACGGATTTACAGGCTGTCGGCTTCTTTTTTAACAAACTGCATCAAGCCGCTGATATACTCCGGCGAAAGATTAAACGGTAAGCCAGCGGCTTTAAACAGATCTGGCAATGTCTTAGTGCCGCCCAATTTCAATGCGGTTATGTAATTATTAATAGCCACTTCCGGGTTTTGCTTGTATTGCTGCCACAAACCTATTGCTCCTAATTGGGCAATTCCATATTCTATATAGTAAAACGGTACTTCATACAAGTGCAGCTGACGCTGCCATCCGAATCTGCGGTATTCTTCTAATCCTTCAACAGTAATAACAGGGGAAGAAAATTCTTCAAAAATATTCAGCCACTGATTTTCCCTTTCTTCTTCCGTATGGTTGGGGTTTTCATAGATCCAATGCTGAAACCTGTCAATCGTTGCAATCCATGGAAATATTGTAATTACCCTTTCTAATTGTTGTTCTTTTGCACGGGTCAGCTGCTCGTTAGTATTAAAAAAAACATGCCAGTGATTCATACTGAAAAGTTCCATTGACATACTGGCTACTTCAGCTATTTCTGTTGGGTATTCTTTAAATCCCGTTAGTTCTAATTCATGTGATAAGAAAGAGTGAATGGCATGGCCACCTTCATGCACCATCGTCGTCACATCATCTAATTGACCCGCTGCATTCATAAAAATAAAAGGGGCACCGCTTTCTGCCAACGGACAATTGTAGCCACCGGGGGCTTTGCCTTTCCGGCTTTCCAGGTCGAGGTGACCCATCTCTTTCATTTTACGAAGGCAATCGCCAAAGAATGATTTTAATTCATCAAAACAGGCAATTGTTTTTTCTGTCAGCTCTTCTCCGTTTGTAAAAGGCCGAAGCGGCTGAATGCCGGCTGGCTCTGCTTCCACATCCCAGGGACGTAACGTATCCAATCCAAGCTTTTTCTTTTTGGTTTCATAAATCTGGTTTACCAACGGCATCACATGCAATTTTACAGCATCATGAAACTGGTAGCAATCTTCTTTACTGTAATCAAACCGCCCCAACTCTGCAAAACGATAATCCCGGAAATTTTCAAAACCGGTATTCAATGCTACCTGATTACGTTTTTGCAGCAAGGAGGAAAACAAATCGTTCAATTCCTTTTTATCCTGCAATCTCCTTGCATTTATTTTATGATACACTTCTTCCCGCAGGTTACGGTCAGGGTCTTCCAGGAATTTAGCTGCTTGTTGTAAAGTGTATTCTTGCCCATTCACTTCAATGGTCATTTTGCCAGAAATAACACCAAACTGTTGCTGCATCACACTTAGCTCTGCCTGCAATGGAATGTTTATCTCCCGAAAAAGTTCAATATTCTTTTTCACATTCCGCAGGTAAGTAAAATAAGTTTCCGTATCAAGTTCACTTGTAAAATGGGAGTCAATTAACTTCTTATTCAACTTGTCGGAATAGGGCTGAATCTTTGGCTGAATTTCCATCATAAAAAAAGTAAAAGATTCTTCCAGTTCTTTATTTTCTGTATCACAGGTCATTTTTATCTGCCGCCAGCAGGCATCCTCACTTATTACGGCTTCCAGCTCACTGGCATCTTTCATCCATTGCTTCAGGTCTGAAGGAGAACTGATTGTCCTTTCATCCAGATTCCTGAAATAGGGTTCAAGGGTTTCCCAATTGGTGATTACAAAATCTTTTGGTAGAAAATGACGGGGTAGTTTTTGTATGTCCGCACTGTAATTCATAACTCTTTCTTTTTATAACTAAAAAAGCTACAAACATCAAGTGAATTGCTTGAACCTTGTAGCTTGTCCCTTGTTTTATTGTATTATTCTGCTTTCTTCTTTCTGGCAGTTTTCTTTGAAACTTCTTCTGTTGCTTCAGGAGTAATTTCTTTTTTCTTTGCAGGAGCTTTTTTTGTTGACATTTCCTCTACTGCTATTTCTTCTTCCTGTGCTTCAGGTTCTTCTTCCGGTTGTTCAGATAAAACAATCTCTACATTGTGCTTTTTCAAAACATCAAACCATTTTACCATCTTTTTCATATCACTGGCATACACTCTATCAAAGTCCATATCAGGGTATATTTTTTCAAAATATTTTTTTACAGCAGTAGCATCTTTTTCATCCGGAAGGTTTCCGCCGGCTTTATCCATTGCATTCAGTACATCCACTAGATTCACATTATCCCGGACTGTATATACTTCAATACTTTCCAAATGAGAAAAATGGTGGACACGACTGGACACAAAACGGGTTGATTTATCGTCAAGAGAACGGACGATAGCCCCATCGGTTTTACTGTTTATAAGTTCAAATAATCCCGGTAGCCCGGTCACTGCAACAAGTTTACTGTATTCCATAAGTGTTTTGATAATTAAGGAGCTGCAAGATACTTGAGTTCGGGCAAAAAGAGGCTTTGAAAATAAGTTCCCCCTCCCGGCGAACGGTTTTTACTAAACCAGCGTCATAATTACCGGTTTAATACATTTATACTAAAATAATTTTAACATGAAAAAAATGACTCTGATATTGCTGGCTTCCTTTGCGGTAGCTATTACCGCTTCTGCCCAGCCAGGGGGTGGTTTTCAACGGCAAACACCGGAACAAAGGGTCGCTGCTATTCATGCAAAACTTGACAGTGCTTTTAAACTGGAGGCTTCAAAACTGGCCACACTTGACACTGCTCTTACCGTTTTGTACAAAAAACAAGACGAGAGAATGACAGAAATATTCTCTAGCGGCGAAAGGCCTGACAGGGAAACTATGATGGCAGAAAGGAAAAAATATTCCGATGCACGGGATGAAATGATAAAAGTAATGGTTTCGGCAGAGCAGTATTTAACCTGGAAAGAACAAATTGAACCATCTATGCGTCCGCAGAGACCTCCGGGCGGCGGCGGTAACTAATCAAAGCATTTTTTAGCTATACTAAAGATCGTCCTGCCTTTCGGGGGACGATTTTTTATTTCAATAGCTGGCTGGTATAATAAACGGATAAATGGAACAGCTATCAGAAGGGTAGTCCGGTCTTAGAACAAATAACTGTTATGCGCCATTTCACCATCTTGTTTTTATTATGCTCAATAATGTTTTCTTCGTTTGGACAATCAGCTTCAAAAACTCCCTGTAGTGCTCCTGCTTACCGCCAGTTTGATTTCTGGTTGGGCGAATGGGAAGCATTTGGCACCAATGGGCAAAAAGCAGGGGATAGTAAAATAAGTTTAATTCTTGATAGCTGTATTATCCTGGAAGAGTGGACCAGTGCTTCTGTTAACCAGGGCATCCGCTATGCTGGTAAAAGTTTTAATACCTGGAACGCAGCTACCAAACAATGGCAACAAACCTGGGTGGACAATGTGGGTGGCAGCAACGAATACCTGTTGGGAAAGTTTGAAAGCAATAAAATTATTTACACTTCTTCACCATTTCCATTCAGTAAGGATACGATGGCTATCCGAAAAATGACGTTTACTAATTTGAGTCTTGCTAAACTCCGGCAGCATGGTGAAATCTCTAAGGATAAAGGAGTTAGCTGGATAACCGAGTACGATCTGGAATACCGGCGAAGGAAATGATGAACGGAAAGGATTACTGATTTTATTCCCGGAACTTTAAGAGAAATCGTTTTGTATGAACCGGAAAAATTTTCTGCAACAGGTGGCCATAGGAACCGGAAGTATCATTGCTGCTCCATATTTACTTTCTGGCCAAACTACTCCAATTAAAATGTCGCCAAAAGGTGACCCACTACCTGCCGAAAAAGTGAAAGAATTTGTTAGTGCGGGGCATAATAATCTTGATAAAGTAAAGTCATTATTGCTGGAATTTCCTACTTTGTTGTACGCTACCTGGGACTTGGGCAGTGGTGATTTTGAAACAGCCCTGGAAGGGGCAGGGCATGTGGGCAATAAGGATATTGCTAACCACCTGATAAAGCTGGGCGCAAGAACGAATATGTTTGTGCTAACCATGCTTGGCAAAACACAAATTGTAAAACCTTATCTCGAAGCATTTCCTGAATACCTCACAGCAAGAGGACCGCATGGATTTACATTATTGCACCATGCACAGCGGGGCGGAGATGATGCGAAAGAATTACTTGAGTATTTGCAAAGTAAAGGGGTTAAAGAAACGAAGGCTGCCTTATAAAAAAATACCGGTTCAAAAAGAATTTGCTAAACACTAAAACAACTGCTATATGAAATTTATCACATTGCTTTCGACAATATTATTTCTCGCCATCAATTCATTTGCCCAGATGGATGTACCGCCAAGCGGTAATAATCCAAGGGCAACCATTACGGAAGAAGTAGGTATTACTTCCATCACAGTCAAATATTCAAGACCAGATGTAAATAAAAGAGAAGGGAAAATATGGGGAGACGGGAACTTGGTTACTTATGGCTTTAGCTCCACTAATTTAAACACTAATAAAAACACTCAACCCTGGCGGGCAGGTGCCAATGATAATACCACTATTACATTTGAACATGATGTGAAAGTGGAAGGGAAAAATATAAAGGCAGGTACTTACGGACTTCACATGGCGGTATGGCCCGATAGTGTTGCAATTATTTTTTCTAATCAATCCGGCTCATGGGGTAGTTTTTATTATGACGAAAAAAAGGATGCATTGCGGGTAACCGTTAAACCTGCTGCTTTGGATAAAAGCGTTGAGTATTTGAAGTATGAGTTCATTGAACATAAAGAAAAGCATTGTGTAATTGCTTTGCAATGGGAAAAATTATCAATACCATTTAAAGTGGATGTAGATGTTGACAATATTGTAATTGCTAAACTGCGGGAGGATGTAACCGGACAAAAAGGATTTAACCAGTTAAACATGGTAGCCGCCGCCAATTATTGCCTGAATAAAAATATTAACCTTGAAGAAGCTCTTTCCTGGGCACAGCGGGCAGCAAGCCTTAAAAGTTTTGGAACATTGAATACACTCAGCACTGCTTACACAAAAAATAATAAACTGGCGCAGGCTGATTCAACCATGAATGAAGCCTTGGTATTTGCCAATGCTAATCAGTATATGGGTTCAGGCCGGGCCATGATAACAGCAAAAAGATTAGACAGGGCGTTGGAAATTTTTAATGCCAGCCAGAATAAAAACGGAGATGTGTATGCTGTAAACGCAGGCTTAATGTTATACTATTCTGCAACAGGAAATTTTGCAAAAGCATTAGGGTATGCAAATATGGCATTGACGCAGGCACCAAATGAGGCAACAAAAAAGATTATCGAAGAGAATATTTCCAAACTGAAAGAAGGGAAAGATATTAATCAACAATAACCAATAAGATATGAAACATGCAATAAGCTGGTTTGAAATAGGAACCACCGACTTAGACAGGGCAACAAAATTTTATGAAACTATTTTTAGCATTTCATTAATGCCAATGGACATGCCCAATATTAAAATGCGGATGTTTCCGCTGGATGATATGGTGACCCAGGTAGGCGGCGCATTAGTTGACAGTGGTGGGTTTCACAAACCATCTGGTACGGATGGCCCATTAATTTATCTGAACGGAAATCCGGATGTGCAAAACGTACTTGATAAAGTGGAAGCGGCGGGAGGAAAAATTATGGTTCCTAAAACTGAGATATCTCCGGAGTATGGTTTTATGGCAGTGATAATAGATACCGAAGGAAACAGAATTGGTTTACATTCGGTACCACAAAATTAGCACCATGTTAATCGTATTGTATATTATTCTTGGCGTTATTTCGTTGCTGCTAATCGCAGGCCTGCTCATTAGCAAAGACATAAAAGCCACCAGAGAAATTGTAATTAATAAACCAGCAGGCGAAGTATTTAATTATATAAAATTCTTAAAGAACCAGCAGAACTATAGCAAGTGGGCTACTTTGGACCTCAATATGAAAAATGAATACCACGGCACAGATGGGACGCCAGGTTTTGTTAATTCATGGGAAGGAAATAAAAAAGTAGGAAAGGGCGAACAGGAGATCCTTGCTATATCAGACGGAAGGTTGGATACAGAGCTTCGCTTTGAAAAACCTTTCAAATCAATTGCCAAAGCCAAAATGACAACGGATGCCGTCGGCGATAATACTACAAAAGTTACATGGGGGTTTGAAAGCAAAATGAATTATCCTATAAATATCATGAAGCTATTTATGAATATGGAAAAAATGACAGGCAATGATTTTAGCACAGGCCTACAGAACCTGAAATCAATTTTAGAAAAATAATTATATATGATGCGCTGCCTGTTTTTATGCATTACTGCTGCCTTTGTTTTTATTCAGTGCAGCAATAAAAAGAAAGAAAGTGTAAAAACCGTTAAACAATTTAACTGGCTTACCGGCTTCTGGACAATGACGGAAAAGGACGGGACAACAACCGAACAATGGGAGAATGTAAATGATAGCCTGATGAAGGGTAAATCTGATTTTGTAAAAGGAGATTCCATTATTCCATTTGAAACAATACGGCTTTTCAGGAGAAACAAGGAATTCCTGTATGAAGCAAAAGCTGCCGGACAAAATAATGAATTGCCTGTTGAGTTTAAGATAACATCTTTTACTGATACAAGTTTTATAGCCGAAAACCCGCAACATGATTTTCCTAAACGAATTACTTACCTGTTGATTGGAAATGACTCCATTCATGCATTTGTTGACGGTGGTCCCGGCATGCCGGATAAGAAAGTAGATTTTTATTATTCAAGAGTGAAATGAAATACCAGGCAGATAAATCAATAGCAATACTACAGCGGACACCTGCTGTGCTGAAAACATTGCTCAGTGATCTTCATGATGATTGGATAATGAATAATGAAGGACCCGAAACTTTTTCTCCCTTTGATGTGATCGGTCATTTGATACAGGGTGAAAAAACGGATTGGGTAGTAAGGATTAAAATTATTCTTGAAAGAGGGTTGTCAAAGTCATTTCCGCCGTACGATCGCTTTGCACAATTTGAGGTAAGCAAGGGGAAAAATTTACAACAGTTACTGAGTGAATTTGAAATTATAAGAGCAACAAACATAATCTGGCTAAAATCACTTCATTTAACCCACGAAGACCTGGATAAGAAAGGAATGCATCCTGTGCTGGGTGAAGTGACACTAAGAAATTTACTTTCAACCTGGGTGGTACATGACCTGACACATATCGCACAAATAACAAGGGTGATGGCTAAACAATACCAAGAGGAAATGGGGCCATGGCCAGAATTTTTCCAAATTTTAGATTTTTAAAAAATCTACTATGCAATCAAAAGCAACGACCGTAGAGCAGTACTTGGCCGAATTGCCTGCTGACAGACAGAAAGCAATGAATGAACTTAGAAAAGTAATTAAGAAAAATATCCCCAAAGGGTTTCGGGAAGGAATGGGATATGGGATGATGGGTTATTCGGTGCCTCATTCACTCTATCCTGCCGGGTATCACTGCGACCCTAAACTTCCATTGCCTTTTATGGGAATTGCTTCGCAGAAGAATTTTATTGCCGTATATCACATGGGTGTGTATGCAGATCCTAAATTGTATAAATGGTTTGTTGGCGAATATGCAAAAGTCGGTGTTGGAAAATTGGACATGGGAAAAAGTTGTATTCGTTTCAAAAATCCCGAAAAAATTCCGTATCAACTTATCGGCGAGCTGGCTTCAAAAATTATTCCGGCTGAATGGATTGCTTTGTATGAAAAAAAATTTAAAAAATAAATATGAGTAGCGAATCATTAGACAAGGCATATGCCACACAAATTGCCAATATTGAAAAGAACACCGGCAAGAAATTAAAGGAGTGGATTGTTATTATTAACAAAAGTGGATTTGCCAAACATGGTGAACTGGTTACTTTTTTAAAAGAAAAACATGGTTTTACTCATGGTAATGCCAACATGCTTGTGCATTATGCCAAACAAAGTCATGCCGGGGCAGCAGAAAATTCAGATGACTTAATTACCGAACAATACAAAGACAAAGAGAACCTGAAGCCCTGGTATGATAAAATAATGGCTGAAATAAACAAGTTTGGTAAAGACATAGAAATAGCACCCAAGAAAGCTTATGTGAGTTTGAGAAGAAAAAAGCAGTTTGCTATTATTCAGCCATCTACCAAAGACAGGTTGGATGTTGGATTAAATATTAAAGGTGTCGCTGTTTCGGGTAATGTGGAGGAAGGAGCAAAATGGAATGCTATGTGCACACATCGCATCAGGGTGGAAGATGAAAAAATCGTCAATAAAGATTTAATTGCTTGGATAAGGAAAGCTTACGAACAAGCTGGATAAGAAAAACCGCCCTATTTTTAACAGGACGGTTTTATAAATATTGTTTACTAAGTTATTTCTTCCTCGTATACTTAATCTGCATTGTATTAAATTCTTTTCCGCCGGGCATCGTAATATACATTTTCATTTCCTGTGTATTGTCGTCAATAATGGTAAAGGTTTCCCGTACATCACAGTCGGCTTTTGTTCCCGGGTCTGTCATTGTTCCTTTTAGTGTAATTGTTTTAGTAGCCTCATCCCAGGGGCCTTTCAGCAGCATAATACCACTACCCATATTATCAATCCAGGTACTCATAAATTCTTTTTTATGAATATCATATGCGACAGTACTCATACCATTAAAAGGCATTCCCATCATATCGCCGGTATGTGTACTTTGCTGATAAAGGCCATTGAAAACCATTTTATTTACTGCAGTTGAAGTACTCTTTTGTTCAGGAGCTCCGGGATACATCCACATAGTTACTTCTCCCGTCCAGCTACCATCCCACTTCGCCATCATTTTGTGAACATCCCCGGGAGTCATATAGTCCTGCCAGTTTTTCATCATTGTGGCAGAGTCAAGCTCAGGTTTTAGTTCAGTGCTGGTTGTTGATTCCTCCTTTTTCGTTTCAGACGATGTGGTTTCTTTTTTTGCATCGTCTGTTTTCTTTTCGTTGTTGCAGGAAGCAATTATAAAAGCTACTGCGCAGAGAGTTAAGGTTATTTGTTTCATATAATAATTTTAGGGGGATAAGGTACAAACTCTTGTGACAGTTATCAAGAAATAAAAGGATAAAGCCTCAAAATCTCCGGATGAATAGCGATTGATTAACTTAACTGCTTGATTTTTATCTGCATAACCGTAGCAATACTGGTGGCTCTTTCTTTGATAATAAAGGCATTATTACCTTCAAATTGTTCATCAACGGTTTCTTTAAAATAGCGGAGCCAAGTTTCAAAATGATGTTTGGTCAATGGCGATTTTTGATGTAACGCCATGTGGGGTTGCATAGCATTTTTCTGATAAGTGCCGGATTGAAACAAGGTAGAATCCCAGAAATCAACTAATACGGGAAAATGATGGTCGAGATTAACGTTAGCAACATCGGTAAAAAGATAACTGATAGAGTCATCTGCCAGCAATTTTCTATAAAACTGTTGCATAAGCAGCAGTAAGTCGCCACGGGTTTCAATATCTTTTTCATCTGGCATTAGCAGCGTTGATTTCTTTCAGAATAGTATCAATTCTAGCCTTCACATCTTCATATGCTGTATAGCCTCTTGCTACGAGATAGAATTTTGTTTCACCGGCCTGTAGCAATACAGCCGGAAAGCCAGTTACTTGTAATTGTTTACACAAAGAGAATTCGTACAAGGCTTTCTCTTTGTATTCTTCTTTTTTCAGTTTGGTATAAAAATCATCAGCATCGATGCTGTACTTTTCCAACAAGTGGCGATAGGCTTCATTGTCTGTTAAATCTCTTCCTTCATAATGCAAAGAGTATTGAAGATCGGTAGCAAAAACTACCTGCTGTTCAGGATGGAGTTCTTTAAAAATACATAAAGCAATAGCTGCTTTTTCTGAATAGGGGAACCAATCACTATCTTCTGGATTACGGATATGCCAAAGATAGTCTTCACCAAATTTAACGCCGGCCATTTCTTCTACTCTTTTGTAACCTTCGCTGATGTAACCAGCCATAGCAGCAATTGGCCGGGGATTTTCAGCCGGTATCATGCCCCCGGATAAAACTTCGAAAGAAAGTTTGTCTTTATATTCTTCTGAAATTTTTTTTATTACCGGACTAAAACCATAGCACCAGCCGCAATAAGCATCAAAACAGTAATAGATTACAGGTTGCATTGTATGCAAACTTACTTTATGCGACCAATAAAAATTTGTGACTTTGGAAAAATAAATTGGTGTTTACCCGCCTGAAACTCTTTAACAGGAAAATTATTAAGTGACGGGAACCAATAACTTATTTGCTTTTCACTTCTTCAAATCTTTCGTCGTAATCTTTACGGATGGTACCCATCATCCTGTCCCAGAATAAAAAGTACAGACCATAGTTGCCTTTAAAGTACTGATGGTGCTGATTATGATTAACAGAAGTATTAACCCATTTGCCCAACCAGTGTTTGCTGAAACCTTTTGGGTATAACTCCCACCCTAGATGGCCGTACACATTATACAATATCATGAAAAGAAAAAAGAACAACAGGTGAAACAGGTGTACCGGGATTGTAAAAACAAACACAACGAATATGCCTGCTTCTACAATTGCTTCCAGCGGATGAAAAGCATAAGCAGCAAAAGGACTTGGGTTGGTGGATTTATGATGGATAAGATGGACGATTTTAAATATCGGGGGATGATGCATCAGCCGGTGCACCCAGTAGAAATAAGTATCATGCATAATGGCCATCAGTGGAAAAGCAAGAACAAAATACAGTGTTCCGTGCAGCTTTATATCCGTATAAAATTTTGTATGCCGGGCCATTTCCGGGCTGCCCAAAATGAGGGCAGGAATAAAGGCCATAACAGATATAGTAAGAATGGAGAAAATAATCTCCCTTGCATAGTCTTTTAATTCCGGGAACCGCTGTTGAATCTTTTTGGAAAAAATCTTCTTGCGCAGTAAAACATAACAAATAAGAAAAGCTAAGCTGGTTATAATTAAATAACGGCTTCCTAATATTGTTATGTCTCTGAAATAGAGTGACCAGTTCATAATTAATGTGCTTCTAACCAATTTTTACCTTCACCACAGTCAGCAATCACCGGTACTTTGTGGGGCAGTAGCATGGCGGATTGCATATTTTCAAGTATGAGTGGCTTTAATTCTTTTAATTCTGACTTAAGCCCGTCAAACACCAGTTCATCATGCACCTGTAGCAACATTTTGCTCTGCATTTTCTCTTTCTTCATTGCGGCATGCACTTTTTGCATCGCCAATTTTATCATGTCTGCTGCCGTTCCTTGTATAGGTGAGTTGATGGCATTTCGTTCAGCAAAACCCCGGACTGTAAAGTTGGCGGAGTTAATATCCCGCAACCATCTCTTTCTGCCCATCAATGTTTCTACATAACCATTTTCTCTGGCAAAGTTGATAGTATCATCCATATATTTTTGTATGCCGGGAAATTCCTTTTTATAGTTATCAATAATTTCTTTGGCTTCTGTCCTGCTGATACCAAGATTGTCAGCCAATCCAAAAGCCCCCTGACCGTAGATGATGCCGAAGTTTACACTCTTGGCTTTGTACCGCATTTCTTTGGTCACATCTTTTTCATCAATATTATATACCCTTGCTGCTGTGGCAGTATGAATATCCGTTCCATCCTGAAATGCTTTGCACATATTCTTATCACCACTGATAGAGGCTACAATCCGCAACTCAATTTGTGAATAGTCGGCAGAGAGTAAAATATGTTTACTATCTCTTGGAACAAATGCTTTCCTTACTTCTTTGCCCCGGTCTGTTCTTACCGGGATGTTTTGAAGATTAGGATTATTACTTTGTAACCGACCTGTTACAGCTACTGCCTGCCCATAAGAAGTATGGACTCTTCCGGTTTTTCTATTGATTAGTTGAGGCAGCGCATCAACATACGTTGACTTTAATTTTGTCAACTCACGGAAAGTAAGAATATCATCTACTATCTGGTGACCTTTAACGGCCAGCTTTAATAACACATCTTCACCGGTTTGGTATTGGCCTGTTTTTGTTTTTTTTGCAGAAGAATCCAGTTTCAGTTTATCAAATAATACTTCGCCTAATTGTTTGGGAGAGGCAAGATTGAAACGAACACCAGCTTGTTTGTAAACACTTTCTTCAGCTTTCTTCGCATCTTTTTCCAGTTCCTTAGAATAGTCAACCAAAAAGGCAACATCTACTTTGATACCCTCATATTCCATATCTGCCAACACTTTTACCAATGGGATTTCCACTTCATTAAAAACCCTTTCTACCTCTTTCTTTTTTAATAAGGGAACGAAAACCTTTTTCAGTTGTAAAGTAATGTCAGCATCTTCACCGGCATATTCCTTTATTTTTTCAACTTCCACGTCTCTCATACTGCCCTGTGTCTTACCTTTTTTCCCAATTAGTTCCTCAATATGTACTGGCTCATATGCTAAAAATTTTTCACTCAGTATATCCATGCTTCTTTTTCCTTCCGGTTCAATGACATAGTGAGCCAGCATAGTATCAAATAGATTTCCAGCTATTTCAATGCCGTACCACTTCAACACCAGCAAATCATACTTGGTATTTTGTCCTATCCATATTTTCTTTTTATCCGCAAACAGGGAATCGAAGTGTACAAGAATTTCTTTCGTTCTTTCCTGGTCAGCAGGACAAGGAACATAAAATGCTTCACCTGGTTTTACAGAAAAACTCAGCCCTACCAGTTCTGCATCGTTGGCATCAATTCCCGTTGTTTCTGTATCAAAACAAATTTCATCATGCTTTTTTAGCTCAGCCACTAATTTTTTAATAGCCGCATCATCTTTTACCGCTTCATATTTATGCGGGGTGTTGTTAATGTTTTTATCAACGGTCAACCCTTCTTTCGTATCGCTGTCCGGTTCAATTGATTCCCGGCTCCCTGATTTCGGTTCCGGACTCTCAATAATATTACCAAATAAGTCAGTTTGAACACCTTGTGGTATTTCTTTTTCTACCACTCCTTTTGAAGAACCGGCAACTGAGAAATCTTCTCCCAGTAATCTTTTTCCAAGTGTTCTGAATTCAAGCTCTGCAAATACTTCTTTCAGCTTCTCTTTATTCCATTCTTTCAGCCGGAAATCTTCTTCATGAAATTCCACCGGAACATCAATAATAATCGTTGCTAACTTTTTGGAGAGAATAGCCATTTCTTTTCCTTTCTTCACTTTTTCACCCATAGCACCTTTTATCTTATCGGCATTGGCCAATGTATTTTCCAGTGAACCGTATTCAGCTAAGAACTTTGCTGCGGTCTTTTCACCTACTCCCGGTATGCCCGGAATATTATCCACCGCATCTCCCATCATGCCCAGCATATCTATTACCTGGCTTACATCTTTTATATTCCATTTGGCACATATTTCTGCGGGGCCCATTATTTCTGCATCATTTCCCTGATAGGCAGGTTTGTATATTTTTATTTTTTCAGAAACCAACTGACCATAGTCTTTATCCGGGGTTACCATATATACTTCGTAGCCTGCCTTTTCTCCCAATTTGCTCAGCGTACCAATCACATCATCTGCTTCATAACCGTCTATGGCAATGACGGGAATATTAAAACCTTCAATGATTTTTTTAATATCTGGTACGGCGGCACTGATGTCTTCCGGTGTCTCCTGTCGGTTAGCTTTATAGTCTGCAAAATCTATATGGCGTTCTGTGGGTGCCGAGGTATCAAAACAAACTGCCATGTGGGAAGGCTTTTGTTTGGTAATCAACTCTACCAGTGCATTGGTAAAACCAAATTGTGCGTTGGTGTTTTTCCCTTTAGACGTTAACCGTGGATTGCGGATGAGTGCATAATAGGCACGGAAGACAAGGGCAAATGCATCGAGAAGGAAGACTTTTTTTTCCATGCCCCTAAGGTAAAGAAATCAGCGGCAGGCATAGCCAAAAACACAGCATCCCCTCTCGCCTGAGACGAGAAGGGGTGCTGATATGTTAACGCTGCTTTGCTTAATTAATAGAAAGTTTCAATGCTGCTCCCTCATGCTGTTCAGTTTTTACTGAAACAGACTGTTGAGCAGCAACGGTAGCAATGGCCTCATCCTTCTTTTGCAGGTACTGGTCAGGATTGTTTACCAACACAGTACCGCTGAAGGCGGCTGCTTTTGGCATTGCGGTTTGGTCGCCAACAGGAACACCTGATTTGTCTTTGTGAATAAAATTCAGGTACAAAGCGAAGAACAACAGGTTGAATGCAAAGAAGTTTGCGACTTTACGGATACGTCTTTTCATAATACAGGATTTATTGGATTTATAAATATTGGATTAACTCGGTTTCTGTTGCTAAGGTATAACGGGGTATTTTTTATAGCAAACAAGAGGTAGAGGTATTTGATGAAATCAGGCACAAATACTTGAAGGGAAATCGTAAAACTACGGAAGGGGCCTAGTGGTTCTTCAGCAGATGGTTAATATCAGGGGTAATAAAGCAACGGGCAAACCTCCTACTTCTTCATCTCTTCCAACTCCTTTTGCAATCTAAACATCTCATCCCTCAGTCTCGCAGCTTCCATAAAATCCAAATCCCTCGCCGCTTTCTCCATCTCTTTCTTAATTTTTGAAAGAGCTTTCTCTGCTTGCGGAATGGTTTTGTATTCTGCCTGATCTTCGGCAGCGATTGTTATCATGTCTTCATCCGGTGCAATGGCATAAGGATTAGCCGGGTCGTACCCTTTAATATCGAGTACAGAAGTTTGTGCAAATACTTCTTTGGTTGATTTGATAACTGTTCTTGGGGTAATGCCATTTTCTATATTAAAGGCAACTTGCTTTTCCCTGCGGCGGTTGGTTTCATTAATTGTTTTCTGCATACTGTCCGTCATCTTATCTGCATAGAAAATAACGAGACCGTTTACATTTCTTGCAGCTCTTCCGGCAGTTTGTGTCAATGATTTTTCGTTGCGGAGAAAACCTTCTTTATCTGCATCAAGAATGGCAACCAAAGAAACTTCCGGCAAATCCAATCCTTCCCGCAGCAGGTTTACTCCTACCAGCACATCAATGGTTCCGAGCCGTAGTTCCCGCAGTATTTCTATTCTATCCAGCGTATGAACTTCGCTGTGAATATATTTTGACTTAACATTAATACGGTGCAGGTACTTATCCATTTCTTCCGCCATCCGTTTGGTAAGGGTTGTTACCAATATACGGTCACCCATTTTTATTCTTTTATCAATTTCATCCAGTAAATCATCTATCTGGTTAACAGAAGGACGGATTTCAATCGGAGGCTCCAGCAAACCTGTTGGCCGCACCACCTGTTCTACAACGATCCCTTCCGATTTCTCCAATTCATAATCATCAGGTGTGGCTGAAACAAATATTGTTTGATAGGTCAGCGATTCAAACTCATGAAAATTTAGCGGACGGTTATCCAATGCAGAGGGCAAACGGAAACCATAATCAACCAGCACTAATTTCCGGCTTCTGTCGCCACCATACATACCACTTACCTGCGGAATGGTCTGATGGCTTTCATCTATAATCGTTATATAATCCTTTGGAAAATAATCCAGCAAACAGAAAGGCCTGGTGCCGGGTTTTCTTCTGTCAAAAAAACGGGAATAGTTTTCAATACCGTTGCAATAGCCAAGCTCCCGTATCATTTCAATATCGTAGTTCACTCTTTCACTTAATCTTTGTGCTTCAATATATTTCCCTTCCTTTTTAAAATACTCTGCCTGTGCGGCCACTTCATCCTGCATTTCATACAATACTTGTTGCAAAATATCTTTTGGAGCCACATATAAGTTAGCAGGAAAAATGGCTGCATTTTCCATCAGGCCAATTCGTTTACTCGTTACCACATCTATACTTTCTATTTCTTCTATCTCATCACCAAAGAAAGTAATACGATATCCATAATCAACATAAGGAAGATTGATGTCAACTGTGTCGCCTTTCACCCGGAATGTACCCCGGTTAAATTCCAGCGTAGTTCTGTTGTAAGTGGAATTAACCAATGCATGAAGAAATGCCTGTCTTGAAATCGTTTGCCCCTTATTAATACGGATAATGCCGTTTTCATAATCGGTAGGATTGCCCATACCATAAATGCAGCTGACACTCGCCACAACAATAATATCCCTTCTTCCACTTAGTAAACTTGAAGTAGCTCTCAGCCTGAGCTTATCCAACTCATCATTAATGCTCAGATCTTTTTCAATATATACATCACTCACCGGCATGTAAGCTTCGGGTTGATAGTAATCATAATAGGAAACAAAATATTCTACTGCATTTTCAGGAAAAAACTGGCGGAACTCACCATATAATTGCGCCACCAATGTTTTATTATGCGTTAATACTAGTGTTGGCCGCTGCACATTCTGTATCACATTGGCGACGGTAAATGTTTTACCACTTCCTGTTACTCCCAATAACGTCTGGTATTTCTCCCCATTCGATATTCCTTCCGTCAGTTGGCGGATAGCATCCGGCTGGTCGCCGGCAGGTGAAAAAGGATTGTGTAAATTAAATGGCATAAAAGAGATGCAATTTAGCAAATGACTTGCTTAAATCCACAAGTCACCTGCGCAGCGTTATGAAAAAACAAGTTGCTTAACTTCAATTAACGGGATGACTATGCAGCTTAATAATTGTGAAAAACATCTTCATCATACCCGATTTCCGCTGATATAAATGAGGTAGTTAACCGGGCTTAAATTACCTAACTTACCCGCAAATAAGTGTCTCATGAAAAAATTAATTACAACTCAGGGTTTAATACTGGCCTTAGTTCTTAATTTATGTGCACAAAAAATTGATTCTGCCCTGAATGTGCTGGCAACTCAACATCCTTCGGAGAAAATTTATATTCAGTACGACAAAGAATATTATGTGGCCGGCGAAACAATCTGGTTCAAGGCATATTTATACAGCGATGGCAAACCCAGTGGAATAAGTACCAATCTCTACCTGCAATTTACAGACAATAAGGGCCGGGTAATTTTCAATAAGCAATACCCGGCTTTAGGAGCTGTTGCAAAAGGAAATATTGATATTCCGGATTCACTTTCCCAGGGCAATTATTATATCAGAGCACTAACTGCCGGGATGCTTAACTATGATGACGTATTTGTTTATACCAAAAATATTTTTGTTTTTAACCCCTCTTCATTGGTTACTACTTCCGCTACGGTAAAATCACAAAACATTTCCCTGCAGTTTTATCCGGAAAGCGGCAACATGGTTGATGGTATTTTAACTGTTGTCGGATTTAAAGCCGTGGATCAATGGGGTACACCGGTAGATGTAAACGGAATTATCAAAACAGAGGATGGCACAACCATTGCCTCCTTTAAAAGTTATCATGACGGTATTGGAAAAGTGCAGTTCAAGCCACAGGGGAAGAACAAATATATGGCTGAAGTAGAAACTGCTGCTGGTTCAAGAACATATCAGTTGCCACCGGTTTTGTTATCGGGTATAAATCTTAAAATTCAGGATGAAAAGGGAGGTAAAAAATTTCAGTTGAGCCGGAGTGAAAAAGAGAAAGGCCAGTTTGACAATTTGTTACTGGTGGCGGAGATAAACAATCATATCGTGTATGAAAACGAAATTGCATTTGAAGACTATCCTTCTGTAATAGGTCATCTGGTTACCGATAGCCTTCCATCGGGGATTTTGCATTTCACTGTTTTTAATAAAGACGGAATGCCATTGGCGGAAAGACTTTCTTTTGTTGATAACGGTGAATATCGTGGGACTACGGAGATTGCAGTAACAAAATCAGGTACTGAAAAGAGAGCAGAAAATACTTTAGAAATTAATTTCCCTGATGCTATACAACGAAGCTGTTCTGTTGCAGTGATTGATTTGCCGGGAATTGGTTTAAGTGATAATGATAATATCTGGTCCCGGTTTTTACTCACCAGCGACTTAAAGGGATATATTTATAATCCTGCCTGGTATTTTGAAAACCAAAACGACACCACCAAATATGCGTTAGATTATCTGATGATGACGCATGGATGGAGCCGGTTTAACTGGACAAAAATTTTGTCAGGTGTTTTTCCGGAAAAAAAATATAGTGATGCAGGTTTGTTATCCCTGACTGGGTATGTAAAAGAGGAGAAGACAAATGAACTTGTTTCCGGGGGTAAGCTAAATATTTTTCTGGAGGCTGAAGATTCCACTACTCAAAGCTATGACGTGGAGGTGGGTGTTGATGGCAGATATAAAATGGATTCTTTGCTATTTATGGGAAAGGCAAAATTTTTTTACGCCTATACCAGCGGAAATGGCAAACCAAAGGATGCCCTGGCTATAGTAGACGATAATCCGATGAAGAAAATTATTTATTTTGCTCCACTGGATATTTCAAAAAATAATATTGAAAGGAGTGCAAAAATTATACAAAGTAAAAGAGAAACAGATGTAAGGTATCAGTATGTGAAATCCCGGTTAAATGAAATAAAGGAACTGGAGAGGATTACTGTTCATGCCAGGTCCAGTATCAAGCCTTTTGATGTTGTAAATGAAAAATACACAAACGGTGTTTTCCGTACACCTGGTAAAGTAAATCTTGATAATATCAATCAACCGGCAAATGATAAATCACTGAATGTAGTTGATTATATCAAAAATAGTATCCAGCAAATTGAACTTAATGGTGGCCGTTTTGTCAATCGTAAAAATTTCAGTTTAATATCCGGGCAAAAATGGGCAATAGGGGTTTTCCTGAATGAATCTCCCACCGAAGTTGCTTTATTAAGAACATTAAGAGTACAGGATATAGCCTTGATAAAATTTTATGATGCAGGGTTTGTAGGTGTAGGCAGCGGATCGCCGGGAGGAGCTATAGCAGTTTATACCAAAGAAAAACTCAGGGATGATGAAATGCCCGATAAGCTTAATCATTTCGGATATAACGGATATTCAATAACAAAAGAATTCTACAACCCTGATTACAGTGCAGCTGATGCAAAGCGTACAACTTCGGATAACAGAACAACATTATACTGGAACCCGGATGTTTACACAGATACAGAGACAAAATCAGTAAAGCTGAACTTCTTCAACAATGATTTTTCAAAAAAATTTAAAATAGTGGTAGAAGGGTTTGATGCAGCGGGAAAACTGATACACCTGGAAAAGATCATTGGTAATTAATCGATTTTACCATTTATTGCTCCGTAAGTGTATGCTGTAATTTTAAATCCCTGCCGGTTACCGGTAACCGGCAGGGATTTAAAGCGAATACTATACTTTTTATTAATTGAAGCTGGCAGATACAGTAATCTTTGGCTCCGCTGCCACTTTGCCGCCATCAATAGGCCCACCGGTGATGCCATAGTCCGCTAACTTGATAGTGAAAGCAGAAGAGGTAGTTACTGCAGTACCGTTTACAACTATTGTTGCTGTAGCTGATACAGGTTTACTGATTCCCTTTACGGTAAGGTTACCGGAGACGGTTACATCATAGCTGCCGTTTTTAGTAAACTTTACTTTACTCAGTTTATCAATCTTTCCGGCGAATGTAAACTTCGGAAACTCAGCCGAGTTCAGCCATTTAGTATCATTGAAGTGCTCCTGTATTTTAGGATTGCTGAATGCAAAATTATTTACAGCAACTTCAAACAGTATAGCCCCGGTTGTTTTATCAAGAGAAGCAATACCGGTTTTGTTTTCAGCCTTTGGTAAGGCGTCTTTGGGTGTAGTAGCATCAAACGAGATAACTGCGGATGTAGTAGTTGATTTTTGAGCCATTACACTGCCGGCGATAGCTACGAAAGAGAGAAAAAGGATTGTTTTTTTCATTTGTACTTTTTTTATTTTTTATTTAATGTTGCTCTTTTAAAACTTATTGAAGTGGTGCTAAGTATTTCACTGAAAATGCTGCCGCTGCAAACGCCTTTCAGCGAAACGGCATCTCCTGTTTTTATCTTCTGTACATTGTGCATCTCACTTTTCTCAAGCGAAAAAATAGCATAAGAACCGGTACTGTCTGCAAACTTAATAGTACTGGTGGAGTCTGTTTGCACATTAACTGCCGAAGCGTTACCATATACAATCAGTACTTTTTCCAGGTATTTTTTATTAGCGGCAGTATCGTTTGTAATAAACTCTTTAATCAAATCAGCAGCACCCACTGAATAATCAGCTTTTACATCAGCCGTATCCTTATGTGTTTCTGCCATGATGTATTTTTCTGTAAGCTTAAAGCTTATAAAGACAAAAATCGGACCTGCTATTATCCAGGCAGCTTTTTTTAACAAAGAGGCATTGGGAAAAGCAAATACAATAAGACCAATGGCCGTAAGCACATGGAGCCAGACAGTTATTTTCATAACCCCAAACACATTCCCACCAACCCCAAAATCAGTAAACAGTATATAGACGGTAACTAATGATAACGAGAGAAATCCTGTGATGAAAGGTAGCAAGCCAGTTTTCTTATTTGTTACGGTCAGAAAAATAATTATTGCCGGTAAAACCGGGGTAAGCCAGAAAACAAAGAAGGCGAAGCTAAATTGTGGAAAGGGATTAGCCAGGCTTAGCTTTGATTCAGAAAGTTTGAAAAAATCACCTGACGCCATTGCGTAACCACTTATATTACTGCCACCCCACTCTACCCAAGGTAAAAAATAGGAAATCAGTAAACCTGCCCCGCAAAAAATTGTCAACCATTTTTTCGAAATCATAAATTTGAGCAGTTAAGTTCTTTTAAAACAAAAACGAATTCTATAGCCCGATGGTTGCGAACTGTTTAAACAAATATACAATGTTTAAACATTGATTTATTAAAACTCTGTGAAATATTTGTGAAGAAATGAAAAGCCCTCTTACTTTTAGTAAGAGGGCTTTTCATACTAACCCATCTTTAAAATATTGATTGTAAATAAGTTAAGAGGCCTGCATCTCCTTTATTTTCTCTCTAATTTTGCCTTCAATTTCCTTAGCCAGCTCAGGATTGTCCACCATGAGTTGTTTTACTGCATCACGGCCTTGCCCAAGCTTATCATTATTATAGCTGTACCAACTACCGCTTTTCTGCACAATACCCAGCTCGGTACCCATGTCTACAATTTCACCGGTTTTGGAAATACCTTCTCCAAAGATGATGTCGAACTCAGCGGCCCGGAAAGGCGGAGCTACTTTATTCTTTACCACTTTCACTTTTACATGGTTGCCTATTGCCTCATCGCCATCTTTTACCTGTGCCTGACGGCGGATATCTAAACGAACGGATGCATAAAATTTCAGGGCATTACCACCGGTAGTTACTTCGGGGTTACCAAACATCACTCCTATTTTTTCCCTGAGTTGATTTATGAAAATGCAAATAGTATTTGTTTTGGAAATGGTAGCCGTGAGTTTGCGAAGTGCCTGGCTCATCAGTCTTGCATGTAAGCCCATTTTGCTATCACCCATTTCACCTTCAAGTTCACTTTTTGGAACCAAGGCCGCTACCGAGTCAATTACCACTACATCCAATGCGCCGGAAAGAATTAACCGGTCAGCAATTTCAAGTGCCTGCTCACCATAGTCTGGTTGTGATATTAAAAGATTGTCAACATCAACCCCAAGTTTTTTTGCATAAGCACTGTCAAAAGCATGTTCTGCATCTATAAAGGCGCACATGCCGCCTTTCTTTTGTGCTTCAGCTATCACATGGGTGGCCAGAGTTGTTTTGCCGGAAGATTCCGGTCCATATATTTCTACCACTCTTCCTCTTGGTAAGCCGCCAATGCCAAGGGCTACATCTAATCCGAGGGAGCCGGTGGAAATAACTTCCTGAAGTTGCTCAGCCTTATCACCCATCATCATCACACTTCCTTTGCCGTAGTCCTTCTCAATCTTATCCATCGTAAGCTTGAGGGCTTTAAATTTTTCACTATTAGGGTTTGATGTTTCTGTTGTTTTTTCTGATTTTGCCATAACTTAAGTTTTAATTTTTCGTATTGTAAGCTAAGAAATTTTAGCCAGCCTCAAAACTAAATGATTTAGTATTTAAAAACTAACATTTTGGGGAATTTATTTTTCCTGCCCAATTCGGACTTTAACTACTAAGCCATTTTTCAAGCTGAACAGCCACCAGCATGGAAACCACCCCCACCGCCAATCCTCCATACACTTCGGGTGTAGTATGGTCTGAAACTATAAAACGGGCAGTGCAAACCAGCCCGGCAATCAGTATAGCTACTGAAATATATATACCAAAATTCAGGTTCTGCGTAAAGGCAAGTACAGTTATAAACGTAACAACAATGCCCATTGAAATAGCATGCAGACTTACTTTCATTTTTATATTCACCATTAAACCGATAACGGTGCTGAAAAAAGTTGCCATAGCAAACTGAACAGCCTCATGCGGCATATCCACTGCATTCCTTGTTTTACCAAAGCTGAACCATACATACGAAATCCAGAAATACCAGATCATACAGGCAATAAATGGTATCACCCTTTCTTTTTGTGTACGCAAATAAATGCTGTCAATAAATTTTAATCCTTTGAGTAATAAAATAGTAACAATGGGAAAAAAAGTAAAAGCTACAAATGCAGCTCCCATCACCGCTGTATCTTTCAGCCAGGGATTAAAACCTATATAGAGGTTAGGATGCACATACGCTAAAAACCAAATGACCATTACAGGAACAAAGACCGGGTGAAAAATGTAAGAAATAATTTTTGCTGCCACCCTTATGGCAACAGGTTGTTGAGGAAATGATGGTGTTCTTACTTCCTGCAACTGATTTTGTCCATCTATCATTATTCCGGAGTTCATAAAAACCGCTGTTTGTGCAAAGTAAAGGAATCTGCCAAAAGGAACTGATTTTAGTATCTTTATAAACTCTTCAGAGCTAGTTCTTTTTTTCCTATTATTCACTCAAAAATAAAGCATGAAGAAACTACTGCTTGTCTTTTTCCTTTCCTGTCTTTTCCAACAGGGGTTTTCTCAGAGTATCAATAAGCCTAAAATGCAGGCTATGTATGATGCCATCAAGGCGGCTGGTATCCTGCATCCTGATTTTGTAATGGCGCAGTGCATGCAGGAAACGGGAAACCTTGCCTGCAAAAAATGTTGCCTTCGTTATCACAATCTTTTTGGCTTTTATGTAAAAGGGAATAAATGCAAAAAATTTGAGTCGGATGAAGAATGTATTGAGTATTACAAAAAATGGCAGGATAAACGCTATGAGAAATGGCGCAAGAAAAATCCCAAGGCAGACTACTACCACTTTTTGAAGAGTGTAGGCTATGCTACGGGTGATAAATATACCGCAGAGCTAAAGCCCAAAGTAGCATGGGTGAAAAAGAACCTTAGATTATAATTTATGGTTTTGCCTTGGGACTGCCAGGGTTTATCAATCCTTTAATATTACTGATATGAAATGGTGTATGGGCAGCAAAAATATTATTCAGGAAAAGAAGCTCATTGATTCCTTCTGCTTTTAGCATAGCAATAAAATCGCCGCTGTAATAACGGGAATCTACCACAATTACTTTTTCATAATTGTTAATTAGAAAAGGCGCAAAGGCATTGCCATACGATTCTTTTACCAATGCAATTCTTCTTCCGTTTTTTTGCTGTGTTTCCATTTTGCAAATTGGCAGGTCGCCCTGGAGGAAAACAGAATAACTATTGGCACCGCTTACCTGTTCGGCATACATTTTCGATTTTGCCCAATAGTTAATGGAATTGCTACTACCAATATAGAAATTGACAGAATCCGGAAAGAGATAATACCTTACGGAGTCCGGATTGTTTTTTAGTACAGCAGATCTTGTAAGCCGGTGAAACAAACCCAGGAAACCGGGTTTTACTTTCGAAGGAATAGTGTCTAATGAAACAGGTGTAAGCCCCGCTGCGCTACAGAAAGAACGGTAAGTATAGTAAGCACCCAGGCTAGTCCAGTGATGGTCGGTATTAAAATAGATGTACTCCGTACGATGCTTTCTTATTTCATCTATCGGATTTACTTTAATAATCTCCGGGTCTTCAGCAGCGAAAACAGAACTGATGGCATCTTTGGCGGGTGTAATGAGGTTTTTATACTTTTCTGTTACTTCAAATTCAAAACCATTTGGTATAATAAGATTATAAATTTTGATCCCGGGCACCCTTAAGCGGCTGTACATATTAATAACAGATGCGTATTGCCTGCCATTTCCACCACCACCACTAAACAGTTCAAAGCCCCGGTTCTTGAAAATAAAAACGGCCCCTTTTTTTACACCCAACTGTCCATCATCAGGTAATACATCGGGAATAGGTGGTGGCGGAGGTATAATAGTACGAGCTGCTGTATCTGTTCCGGTAAAATCTTTTTTGTTTTTATCAGAATTGCATGCGGTCAAGGATATAGAAACAAATAAAACAATATGACTAAGCTTTACCATTATTTTTTTAATCCTTTTATCTTCTCAATATGAAAAGGTGTATGGGCTGCGAAAATATTATTGATGAATAATAATTCATTTATGCCTTCTGCTTTCAGCATCGCTAAAAAATCTCCGGTGTAGTACCGCTGATCCACCACCACTACTTTTTCATAATTATTAATTAAGAAACAGGAAAAAGCATTTCCATATGATTCTTTTACCACCGCTATCTTTCTTCCGTTTTTATGTTGTGTTTCCATTTTTACGGTTGGTAAATCACCTTGCAGGAAAACAGAATAACTGTTAGGGCCGCTGGCGCCTTCGCCATACATTTTGGATTTGGACCAATAGCCGATAGTATTACTGCCGATATAAAAATTCATCGAATCTTTAAACAGGTAGTATCGTACCGAGTCCGGGTTGCTTTGAAGCCCCGGATCTCTTGTTAGCCTGTATAATGAACCAAGAAAAGATCCCTTGGTTTTAGAAGCAATCGTATCCAATGAAACAGGTGTTAGCCCTGCGGTTTCGCAAAAGGCCCGGTAGGCATAATAAGCACCAAGGCTGGTCCAGTGGTGGTCGGTATTAAAATAAATATACTCACCCCGGTGTTTTCTTATTTCATCAATGGCCCAAATTTTTTTAATTTCAGGGTCTTCGTTGTTATAGATATTTTCAATGGCTGGCCGGTTAGGTTTTTGGAGCTTGGCATACTTCTCGGTAATCTCAAACTCAAGGGCTACAGGAATGATAAGATTATATACCTGTATGCCGGGCTTCAGCAAACGGTTGTAGGAATTGATAATATCAGCATACGATTTTCCCATGGCGGGGCCGCCACCAAACATTTCAAAAGCCCTATTCTTAAATACAAACACCCCTTTTTTCTTTTCACCAATAGCACCGTCATCTGGTAACGGACCGGTATTCGCCGTGTCATTTTTTGCAGTATCTGTTTTTTCGTTGGCTTCTGCATCGTTGTTTGGGTCGTACATCTTTATTTCGCTGCTGCTAAAACCAATATTGCTTTTGAATTTATCTGCAAAATTTATCCAATTATCCCTGAGGGGAAAATTATCAGCATAATATTCATCTATCTGTTTAAAATATTTTCCGCTCCAGAATAAGCTGTCAGAATAATTGGGGAAGGGTGCCAGCTTCCGGTTTTCCATTACAGAAACCGATGGCTTTTTCATGGCCAGCGAAGCAATACCACCTGCTAAAAGCAACCCGCAAAAAATGACCACATTGATTGTGTGCATTTTTTTATTTCCTGCTTTGCCTATATTCGTTTCTTCCATGTTGTGCTATTTATTAAAACCTGAAATAAATAAAGGGGTTATAACTTTTACCCACTAATTGTGCCACACAAAGAAAAAGCAGCACTACATTAAATCCGATAACAGCCGTGTTGTAAAAAGTAATGCGGCCTGTTTTTTTATCTATCCAATTTTTTACTGTATGATAAACCGGCATACATAGAATAAGGGCCAGCACCAGCCAAAATAAATGGGTGCTGAGTAAATTCATCACTTCCATATTGCCATTGGGCCCCGCACTAAAGGAGAATAGTTTTTGTACGTATGCAATCAACATTTCGGTATCGGTAAAATAAAAGATTACCCAGCCCGGAATAATGATAATTAATGCATAGATATGTGCAATAAAGGCCGGTGCTTTTTCCAGCAGCTTTAAAAGGAAAGCCCTTTCCAACGCAATAAAGATGAAGAAGTACAATCCCCAGAAAATAAAGTTCCAACTGGGGCCATGCCACATACCAGTAAGAAACCATACAATGAAAAGGTTGAGATAAACCCTTTTTTTGTTTCCACCCAAAGGGATGTACACATAATCCCTGAAAATACTTCCTAAGGAGATATGCCATCGTCGCCAGAATTCGCCAATGGATTTGGAGATATAAGGATAATTAAAATTTTCACGGAAGTGGAAACCAAACATTCTTCCCAGGCCAATGGCCATGTCGGAATAACCGGAGAAGTCGAAATAGATTTGGATGGCAAACATGATTAAACCCACCCATGCTTCTAAACTGGAGAAGGAAGCCAATTCACCAAACGTTAATGCATGCCGGCCATCGCCCATGTATTTAGCAACGATCTCG
>JANNCC010000254.1:0-9370 GCA_031386125.1 Chitinophagaceae bacterium | reverse complement strand
GCCAGTAATAGAATCAAGGCGGGCCAAGGCAGCATTGAAGTTATTCTGCAACTCACCTTTTTCATCTGTTACTTTTGTATTTGCTGCCTGCAGCGTAGTCTCTGTTTTTTTGGCTTTGCTTTTTTCAATTAACACATAGGCCCAAGTGCCTAGCAGACCAACTGCCAGCAGACCAATCAATATGTTTTTTGTGTTTTTGTTTTTTGCCGGCTGACTCTGTGGAGTTGGTGTAGCCGAAGGATAATTAGCGTTTGTCATAAAAAGGATTTGAGATTTGATGTTAAGTTAATAAATCTTTATGGGAATTTAAAACGGCCGTAAGGTAGGATGCTGGTTGCATCCTGTTTGTCTAAGTCCTGTTAAAAAATTCCGTCCAGGTCAGTAACTTTCGAAAACTGTGCCAGAAAGGGTTAAAGCATTTCTGGCAGCGCCAATTTTTTTAACCTGTAACACAGGTGAAAGCCTGTATCTTAGCATCTTATGAGTGTGGAAAAAATAATCTCCGATTGGAAAAAGAAGAATTTCAAGCCATTGTACTGGCTGGAAGGTGAGGAGGAATATTTTATTGACAAAGCGGTTGATTATGCGGAGCATCATATTCTGAATGAAAGTGAAACTTCTTTTAACCTCTCCGTGTTTTATGGCAAAGACGCTAACTGGGCCGATGTGGTAAATGCCTGCCGCCGCTACCCGATGTTTGCTGAACGGCAAGTGGTGCTGTTGAAGGAAGCACAACAGATGCGGGACATTGAAAAATTAGAATCATATATTGAGAACCCATTAAGCTCTACCGTTTTTGTGGTTTCTTACAAGGAAAAAAAATTAGATGCCCGGAAGAAGTTTACTAAAGTGGTTAAAGAAAAAGGGGTACTTCTTTCTACCAAAAAAATGTATGACCGGGAATTGCCGGAGTGGACACAGGAATTACTTCAGTCTAAAGGATTGAGCACTACACCAAAAGGACTGGCCCTGCTGGTTGACCATATTGGTAATGACTTGGTGAGGATTGAAAATGAGATTGATAAGCTGTCGGTGAACCTTGGTAAGCGAACCAATATAACCGAAGAGGATATAGAACAATATATCGGGGTGAGCAAAGACTATAATGTGTTTGAATTACAATCGGCCCTGGCAGGAAAAGACCTGGCACGGAGCATCCGCATCATTCAATATTTTGAAGCCAACCCGAAAGCAGGCCCGATACAATTAGTGTTGCCTTCGTTGTATAGTTTTTTCAGCAAAGTGTTTATGGTGTTTGGTGCCGGCGCAAAAGATGAAAAGACAATAGCCGCCTCCATTGGTGTTAACCCTTATTTTATGAAAGATTATTTGCAAGCAGCCAAACTGTACACTTATCCCGGCGTGGAAAAAGTGCTGTTGCTGCTGCACCGATACAACCTGAAGAGTGTGGGGGTGGGTAGTGCTAACACAGAAGATGCCTCGCTGCTGAAAGAGATGGTGGTGAAAATGATGGACTGAATAATAGCAAACAGATTCAGCTAAATCCCTTTTCTTTGTGCAACTTTTTTTAGAACGGTATCATCTTTTTGCCCAATAAACTTTTAAATTATGCAGAAATTTATTTTATCCTTTCTTACTGTTTGTAGCCTGTTCCTGACGGGTTGTTTGGAAACCACCCAGGAAATTACATTGAATGAAGATGGTACCGGTACCATCAGCAATACCAACGATATGAGTGCCCTGATAGGCGTAGCTAAACAGATGGGTGGCGGTGCTGATATGGAAAAATTGCCACAAGAGGCAATTGATTCCATCGTGCCAATGAAGGAAGGTGCTGACAGCATTCCCAATCTTACCCCGGAAGAAAGAGAAATGGCGAGAAAAGGAACGTTGCGGATAAATATGGATATAAAGAACGATAAGTTTTTAACCAGTCTTAGTTTTCCCTTTTCAAAAATATCAGAATTAGACGCTTATAATAAATTGTCTGGTAAGATAATGTCTGAAACACTGAAAGAGCAGATGGGAGGAGGAGATATGCCCATGGGTACAGACGCTATGCCTGAAATTTCTTCTTTTGATGACTACTATACACTGGAATTTTCTGATGGAGAATTAACAAAGAAGGTAAATAAAGATAAATATGCCGGTGTGGAAAGTGATGAATACCTGAAAGGGGTGAAGCAGGCTGCAGGAATGGGACTTGCGATGAAAGCCAACTATGTTATTAACCTGCCCCGCCCTGCTACTAAGGCAGAGGGTAAAAATGTGAAGTTGTCTGAAGACAAAAAGAAAGTAACGATCAGTGCGGATATTGATGATTTTTTTGAAGATGCTGCTTCGCTGGAGTTTAAGATCAAATACTAAGAGCTACGAGTTTTGAGTTACGAGTTTCGAGTGCATGGTTCATGGTAAGCCGCTTATATGGCGAAACAACCCATGAACTATGAACCATAAATATTCTACAGCACTTTGAGGCTGTCAATTTTATCCTGGTCCATTTGTTTTATCAGGGATGGTAGCCCGTCGAATTTTATTTCTTCCCGCAGGTATTTTTTCACAAAGACTTTTACTGACCGGCCATAGATTTCCTTGTCGAAATCAAAGATGTTTACTTCGATAACTCTTTTCTTACCATCTACTGTGGGACGGAAGCCGATGCTCATCATGCCTTTGAAGAGTGAATGGTGAATGGTGAATGGTGAATGGGCAATATCAACAGATTCTTTATTCACTACAGGCTCTTCATCACTCACTTCTGCATATACTGCATAGATTCCATTGCCAGGGGTAATTTTTTCTTCGTCTGTTATTTTTAAGTTGGCAGTAGGATAGCCTAGTGTTCTGCCTATCTTATCCCCATGCACTACTACTCCCGAAAAGAAAAAATCATAGCCGAGTAACTTATCTGCTGTTGCAATATCGCTATGCAGGATGGCTTCTCTTATATTAGTGGAGCTGATGGAAATATTTTCGAGGATGTGTTTGGGTATTTCTTTCAATTGATAATTGAATTTAGCGGCAGCTTTTTCGAGCAGGCGATAGTCGCCCAGCCTGTCACGGCCAAAGCGATGGTCGTAGCCGATTATGATCGTATGCGGATGAAATTTGCTGATGAGAAAATCATTTAGATACTCTTCCGCGGGTTGATTGGCAAAGGCTTCAGTGAAAGGTACTACCACCAAATGGTCAATGCCTAATTGCCGGAGCAGTTCAATTTTTTCCTCCAGTGTGTTTATAAGCCGGATGCCAAGAATAGTGGATGAAACCACTTTGCGAGGATGGGGATGAAACGTAATGATGATCGTTTCTCCGTTTACCGCTATGGCTTCGGATTTTAGTTTGTCAATAACCTGGCGGTGACCCATGTGAACGCCATCGAAAGTGCCGATTGTGATGACAGCGTTGTGGAATACGGGCAGGGCTTCTATATCGTAGTGTACTTGCATAAAGTGGTACGAAGATAAATATTAGTCGTTAGTCTTTAGCCGGCATTGTTTTGCCAAGGCGACACTGAAACACAGCGTTTTTTATCAGCAGCTTTGCTATATAATTTACAAACTGACCCACTACCCTTTAGTCAGGAATAGTTAGTTTTGCGACTCAAATCTCACTATGAGCCTGTATTCAAAAAGAGGAGTGTCTGCACAAAAAGAAGAAGTACATGCTGCGACAAAGCATCTTGATCAGGGCCTTTATCCGAAAGCTTTTTGTAAAATTTATCCTGATGTGTTATGTGGTGCTGATGGTTGGGTAAATGTGATGCATGCTGACGGTGCAGGTACTAAAAGCATCCTTGCTTATTTATACTGGAAGGAAACAGGAGATGTTTCCGTTTGGAAAGGAATTGCCCAGGATGCTATTGTGATGAACCTGGATGATCTGCTGTGTGTGGGTATTTATGATAACCTGCTTTTTTCTTCTACTATTGACAGAAACAAGAATGTAATTCCTGTGGAAGTATTAGAAGCAGTGATTAATGGCACCCAGGAATTTTTTGATACGATGAAGACCTTTGGCATCAACATCAGCTTTATGGGGGGAGAAACGGCAGATGTGGGTGATGTGGTAAGGACAATGGCCGTAAACGGAACGATGACGGCCCGGTGGCCTAAATCAAAACTAATTACCAACGAAAAAATTAAGCCAGGTGATGTGATAGTTGGCCTGGCAGGATTTGGACAGGCTGCTTATGAAACAACCTACAACAGCGGCTTAGCCAGTAACGGACTAACGAGTGCAAGGCATGATGTGCTGCATAAAACATACGGCGCAAGATTTCCAGAGAGTTATGATACTTCGCTGGATGAACAGGTTGTTTATATCGGGCCACATAAAATAACAGATGAAATTAAAGATGGTGAACGAACAACAACTATCGGTCAGCTTCTCTTAAGCCCGACAAGAACATTTGCACCAGTAATAAAAGAATTGCTTGAAAATCACTTTGATGCTATTCATGGATTGATTCATTGCAGCGGTGGCGGACAAACCAAATGCCTGAAGTATGTTCAGGAGAATGTGCGGATAGTAAAGGATAACTTATTTGAACCGCCGATTATTTTTAACCTGATACAGGAGGCCAGTCAATCAGACGATCGGGAGATGTACCAGGTGTTTAATATGGGAACGAGGCTGGAGATTTATACTACAGCGAAAGAGGCTGCTGCAATTATTAACGTAGCAAAAGGGTTTGGTGTGGAGGCACAGGTTATTGGCAGGGTGGAAGGGAGTGAGAGGAAGGAGTTGGTGATTAAAAATAATCTTATCGAACTACAGTATTAGCATCTTTAATAAGGCCAGGGTAGCGGATTAGTTTGCATACGAATATGGAAGGAAAAATCATTTTGGTCAAGACCTAAAACAACACATAAAAAACTAAGTACCGGCTTGCGCAGATAAGAAGCATTAATTATTTCACGACGAATTCTATCATGCCCATAGTATTTCATAACCTTTACCTTGTCATCCCAATCGCCAGAATTAAATACCTTTTGCATCACAAATAACGAAGATTTTTCAAAATCTATTTTTTCGAATGAAACATCCCAGAAGGCTTTTTTTGAAATGGATAGTGTTGACATACTTATTTTGTGCAGGCTAAAGTTAACCAATTGTATTTTCTTTTGATGTTTAATACTTCTTCAACTCAAAACGAACTGCCGCATTGTATTTTCAATTGGTAAATAAAAGTTACAAGACCTGTTGGAAACGAAATAAATGAAAAAAAATGGCTTTATCTACTGCTTCTTTCTTTATTTTGCAGCAAACCATCCAGAATGTCTGAAGCGATTATAGAAATACGTCATGCCAATATTTACCAGGGAGGTAATCTTATTTTACAGGACATCAACCTGACGGTTAATAAAGGCGAGTTTGTGTACCTGGTAGGAAAAACGGGAACCGGTAAATCAAGTTTGCTGAAAACATTGTATGGCGAATTGCCACTGACTGAAGGGGAAGGCACTGTAGCAGGTTTTAATCTCCGTGATCTGGACTGGAAAAAAGTTCCTTATCTCCGGCGCACCCTTGGTGTGGTATTCCAGGATTTTCAATTACTGACAGACCGGAATGTAAACGATAACCTGAAGTTTGTGTTGCGGGCCACGGGCTGGGCAGATGATAAACTGATGAATGAAAAAATAATGGATGTGCTGGATAAAGTGGGGCTGAAATCAAAAGGATTTAAAATGCCATTTGAATTAAGTGGTGGAGAGCAACAACGGATAGATGTGGCGAGGGCTTTATTAAATTCTCCCAAGCTAATACTGGCTGATGAACCTACGGGCAATCTTGACCCCGAAACATCGGATGAGATAATGGCATTGCTTTTTCAGATATCCAAGGACTATAACACCGCCGTTGTTATGGCATCACATGATTATATCGTGGTACAAAAATTCCCTGCCCGGATGATAAGAACTGAACGGGGCATGGTGAATGATAATGCAAGTATAAGTATTGAATAATATCGTGGGAGTCTCTATTCTCATACCTGTTTATAATTTTAATATTACCTCGTTAGTAAATGCATTAGCCACTCAGCTAATAAAGGCCGGAAAGGAAGCAGAGATTATCTTATTGGATGATGGTTCGGATTTATCTGTAGTTTCCGATAATCAATTACTGCAAAATATTCCGGCCGTTTCTTTTCATCGCAATGAAAAGAATGAAGGTCGAATGGCTTCCCGTCAAAAGCTCTCCCGATTAGCCCGGTATGAATATTTTTTATTCCTTGATTGTGACAGTGAGATTATTAAAGAAGATTTTCTTAGCACTTACTTTGACCTTGTCGAAAAAGATATGATTCTTGTTACCGGCGGCAGGGTGTATGCCGATACAGCACCTTCAGATTGTGATTTAATGCTTCACTGGAAATATGGAACAGGAAGAGAAAGCCGGAAAGCCGGTAGAAATAATGCCCCGGGATTTATGTCGAATAATTTTCTGATTAAAAAAGAAACATTCAACCAATTGGATAATTCTCTGCAACTGCCCGGCTATGGGCATGAGGATAGCTGGTGGGGCATGCAGTTTGAACGGGCAGGTATTCAATGCTATTATGCTAACAATCCCGTTCTTCATGCGGCTCTCGAAAAGGCGGATGTTTTTCTTGCAAAGTCTGAAAATGCGTTGGTTAATCTTTTGTTACTGGAAAAAAATATCGATAAGGATTTACTGAGCAGGCATATTAAAATTTTCAGCTGGTATAACAGGTTAAAAAAAACAGGTTTGTCAGGGCCGTATCTTTTTTTTGAAAAACCTTTTCATAACTATTTTCGGAAAAACCTGTTGACCTGCAAGCCCAAACTTTTCTTTTTTGATTGTTACAGGCTTGCTGTATTAATGAAGATGGCAAAATCAGTTGTATAGCCATTTAATCAGTGTGTTTACTGGTTCTTCTTTATTTACCAGGTTGAATATTTTCTTTCGAAGTTCAACTTCTTCCTCTTCAAATGGCCGGTTATAGAGTTGAATAAGAATTGATTTAAGAGCATTGGCATTTTTTGCAACATGACAGGCTGTTTCAAATGCTGTTCCAGTAACCGCATTGTCGTTGGTAATGCAGTGCCTGCCACTAGCCAGTGCATGAATTAATTTCAATTCAGGCCGTTTGTTGCTGAAGGAAGGCAATACATTAATATGAGCTTTGCCAACCAGATCATTTATTTCGGCTTGCGAAGGATTAATGATAAGGCAGGTATGCGAATAAAATTCAGTCAGTTTCCCGATCTGTTTTCCCGGGTCTTTTCCGGCAATAACCAGCGGAGTATTAATATCGTTAAAGACTTTAGATAAAAGCCATAGAACGGCTTTTTTATTACAAGGGTCAGAAAGGTCACCATGATAAAGGCAAAAATTTCCAAGACCGGGTTTACCAGTTACAGTTTTAAAAGGAGAGAAGACGGGCAGGTGATGCGCATTTGTTAATTGATGGTCTTTTGCTGATGAATCAGCATTTTCCATTGTTGAAAAAGCATATAGACAATTTTTCGGCAGCACATCTTCGTATTCTTTTATCTCCCTGGTGCGTCGTTTCAAGTTGATTTTTTGAAAGAATGCCCCGGATGAATCTGTCAGGTGATGGTAGTAACGACACTCATCGTTATACATTCTGACTACTATCTTTCTGTTTGAACCGGCAATTTGTTTTAACGTGCCGGTGCAATTTATTCCTTCAAATAATACGGGGTAATTATCATTACTTATTACTGCTGCCATTTTTTTTCCACTGAGACAGTCAGTATCCGGGACATTCGTTTTTTGTTTATTAGATTGATAAGGATGAATTGATTCGCAATACTTATTTAGTTCGGTGGAATGACAGTTGGTATTGGTGCAGAAATAATGCAGGTGAATTTTTATTCCCTGTTGATACAGTGACACTAGCTGGTAAAACGTATCAATAGCTATGCTATTGTTAGCCGGCCATGGGGCTTCGGCACAAATGATATGTAAATGACGGTTCAATTTCTAAAAACAGACTGATAGAAGTGCAGAAGTTTTTTTTCTTCTTGTTGCCAGTTTAATACTTTCCTGGCCTTCCCGCAATTTTCTTTCAACCTGTGATGTAGAACATCATCTGTGAGCAAATTGTTTAAAGCTCCGGCAATTCTTTTGGGCGAAATATCATCCAGCAGCACGGCCACTTCAAACTGGTTGTTTATTTTCTGGTATTCAGGGTAGTTTACCGTAACCTGTGGAAGGCCGGCATGTACATAGTCAAACAGTTTATTGGGAAGAGCCAGGTATTGATTCAGCCCTTCTTTCTCCGGTACGGCTACGGCTATGTATGCTTTTTGTGAAATTTGCCGGAGTTTATCCGGTGATACCATGCCGGTAAGTTCTATTTTATTTTCCAGTTTATATTTGCTGATTATTTTTTTTAATTGCTCCATAAAATTACCATCACCGCAAATAACTAATTTACTGTTTACCCATTGCATTGCCGGAACCAGGTATTCAAGTCCCCTTCCCTCATTCACTGCTCCCTGGTAGAGTATAAATTTTTCAGCTGTTACTGCTGCATTTTCTGGCGGTTGCAGCAGCGGCAGATTCCGGATGGTTTTGTAATCTGCTTTATAGCGGCGTTGAAACTCTTCTGCAATGCTTTCGCTTACGGTGTAGCCCCATTTAAATTGAGGTACTGCTTTCCTTTCGATTTTCGTCCATACTTTTTGAACACCCGGCCTGGTAATCACTTCTTTCAATTCTGTAAACAATTCATGGGCATCATAAATGCGTGGAATTTTTTTCCATCGGGAAATACGAAGACAAGGAAGTATAGTGTCAAGGTCAATTGCACAAATGGCATCCATCCTCTTGAACAATAAAAAGAAGAACAGACGAATATTGTATTCAGCATAGAACCATTTTGTTTTGATAAACCAGCAGTTTATTCTTTTTTGGACAAATTTTTTTTCTGTGAGTGGGAGGGAACCAGGAAGTTTTCTCCCGACTAATGTAATGGCATACCCGTTTTCGGCCAGAGAGGTGCATATACGGTGCATCCGCTGGTCGTAAGTAAGGTCATTCGTAACTGTAAAATATATCCGTTTCAAAAAATGGGTTTATAAAGAAAAAGGTTTTGCAAATATGCAAAACCTTAAACGATTATTTTTTTAAACCTTCTTGTTTTATTGACCCATGCCACCATCCATACCATCACCGCCCTGGTTCTTATTGTTTTTACGTTTGAAGAGGTTGGCATCAAATTTACCAAATCTCCAGTTGAAATTAATTCTCATTACCTGCGGGTCACGCCGACGGAATACATCCTGGGTAAAATAAGGTGATTCTGAGTGAACATCCGAACGGCGGGTTCTGAAAATATCATTGATGTTGAGTGATACAGAGGCCTGTTTATTCTTTAAAAATTCATACCTGAGACCTCCATCCACAAAATAAT
>JANNCC010000228.1:0-6475 GCA_031386125.1 Chitinophagaceae bacterium | reverse complement strand
GTATAATTTCTTATTGGGGTCTGTTGGCATGTAGTTGCCATTCATAGGCATGCCATACGGGTAGGGACAGCTACTTTTTATGATTATAGCCAAGCAGTTTGTTTCAAAGAACTGATAAACTATTCCACCAGGCTTATTTTTTTCACCAATTAAAAAATGTCGGCGGGTACTATAGTTTCAAGAGATAAAGCCATCTGACACTATGCCTGTGAAAGTTAAAAAGACAGTCGGTCGGGAAAGAAAACTACTTCCATGTATGTGGATGAAAGCCGTGTCCGATCTTTTTAAAAGACACTTCCTTATTTGTGTTCACTTCAATTAACTTTTCTCTAAACTCTTCACGGTTTTTCCAATAACAAATCACATAAATGAACTTTCCATCAGGAGTCCAGTGCATATTGCTGATATATTCCTTTTCTTCTCCTTTATACAAAATTTTTTCTGTACTATCTTTTAAATCCATAATCCAAATTGATGAACCCTTTACATAACTGATACGAAGGTCAACTGGTGAGCATATAACAAAACGGCCATCTGGAATTAATAACTTTTTTTGATCAGTTGAAATATCGTAGATATAAACACCAGGATCATCCGCTGATTTTGGATTTACCCGGACTCCATTAGTGCTAATTTCTCTATCGCCTGATATGCTGTATAAAAAGCGGCCTTCATCAAAAAGCCACGGCGACTCATGCATTGCGAAATATGTGGAAAGTCCAATATTCTCAATTCTTTTAATTATTTCTTTTTTATTAAAATCCATTACAACAATAGACAACTCCCGACTGAGCCCTTCGAAAGGGTTGATTTTGACATCTCCCTTTTTTTGTGTTTCAAATAATAATCGCTTGTCTCTTCTGGATAGGTAGGAGCCGCCAGCTATTTCACCGTCCTGCGATTCATAAATCCTGCTGATAATATTACCGGTAAGATCAAAGCAGACAATATTTCCCTGGTTAATTCCAGTTTTAGCAGTTTTGATAAACTCAACACCTACAAGGGAATCACGGCTATTTACCCATGTAAATTCCCCATATTCTACTTGTTTATCATTTCTGACTTTAAATTGAGCGGTGCTGGTATCTGAGTTATCAAAGATAAAACAGATATTTTTTCCTCTAGGTGTAAAAGCAATTTTTCCGGGAAGAGTGATTTTCTGTTCATTTAAATTTTTATCATTACTCATATGACATGAATCAAAAATGTAACAAACGATGGTTAGCACTAATACTCTCATAAATAAACGTTATCAAATTAAAATAGTAAATAAATACAAAGCTTTGATTTTAATTCCTTTTCATTATAACGTATTACCAAAATGGATAAAGTATAGGGCTTAAACCCTTGGGAATACGAATCGCAGGGGCTTGATAAGGGACAGGTCCGTCCGCCCCGACAATCCAAGACAAAGTAAAAGGTGTACCAAAGCTAGATGGAAACGGACCGTATGTACTTATTTCTGCACCACCTTCTCTCAGGCCTTTTAAAACATAATGCTTGCAATTGTTTGAAAAAAGGTTGTATGGAACACCGATTCCAACGTTTGCTTGAAAAAATGCGGTAGCCGCTGCCGGATTTGGAACAAATACTGGAGCTAAAGATAAATTTCCTCTATTACCCATGAACTGCCAGAAATCAGTGCGTTGTTGTCGAACATTCATATACCAAGCATATCCCTCTGATTTTCTTCCACCATATATTAGCCATTCTTTTCCACCACGAGAAGACCCATTCCACGGATGATGCTTCTCATAAAATGCATTCATATTTGGGTCATAAGCTTGAGAGTGTCCCATTCCTCCTGTTTCATACGAATAATACCAAATTTGTCCTCCTAATAACTGAGCCATTCTTTCATAGCTATAAAAACCAGAACCAACGACTATATCTGATTGACCAAATAATAGTAAATCACTATTATAGGTTACATTAAATCCCTGGTCATTATGAACGCCACTACTAAAATGTGCTCTAATGTTTCTCCTTCCTGTTCCTGACCATGCTGCTGCGAAATAATTTCCCACCTTTGCCAAAGAAATCACTGGTTCACCAAATCCCCCAGATCCCCAACCCATAAAATTATCAGCACTAATAGTATTTTGAAGCCAATTATAAGTGGAATATCCCAAACCAGTCCCTTGCAGCGGGCTGGGAGAATGCCATCTGTTACCATTTCCATCTATGTAACTTATGAAAGCCCCAAAGGCATCCCCCATAGGGTCATTAAAATTAACCGGATTATTACCTGAGTAATGATAGATGGATAACTCAACTATCATCTCTGCCTTCGGGTCAACACTATTGAACCTTCCAATCACCGGGTCATACTCTCTAAAGAAAGTGCTGTAATAATCTATTACTCCGCCAAATTCATCCTGCCACTCACTGCCTGCATTGTATAATTTCTTATTGGGGTCTGTTGGCATGTAGTTGCCATTCATAGGCATGCCATACGAGTAGGGGCGGCTACTTTTTATGATTATAAGAAAGCAGTTTGTTTCAAAGAGCTAATAAATTACAAGCAATCGTTGCGAATTTAAAACGCCGAACTCATTTCGGCATGATGTGCACTAACCGTTATCTTTATTTGTTCATTGAACATTATATTATTACAATATAAAATGTACCTACCAATATAATAAGTAATGTAAGTAATAAATACTGTTTAATAGATAAATTAATGCGACTTGAAAATATATTTGAGAATAAGAGTAAGCAAAAAATAAGTGTCCCCGCTATAATTATCAACCAGTGTTTTCCATAAAAATCAAACCCCATAGTCTTGTTACGCAACTCGTAATATAAAAGTCCGAGTAGAAGTGGAGCCGAAAAAGTAGTCAATAAAATAAAAGTTAATTTATTAATCTTAACATTCAAAAAGATAACACTTAGAATTACTCCTAATTCCAAAACAATAAAGCCTATGGTTTTTATTCTCGAAAAACCTGCTATAGGCAAACTTTCAATATCAGCCTTATCGCCAATACCATATGCCATAGCCATGAAGTATCTCACATCTCTTGATAAAAAGGAAAAGATAATAGCTAAATAAAGTAAGCTTAAGAAAACTAGTAAAACTCGTTCTATCTTCATAAAAAACTAAAAATATCTATGGTTCTGTAAATGTTGTGTAAGAGCATTGATTGGAGCAGTCAAGTTAAAATTACCATACCAATACCTAAGGCTTTGGCCATAGTAGCTACGAATTTGATTTTCGAATAAAACTGCTCTGGTTTCAAAATAAGTACGAGGAAAATTTGCATCATCTTTCATGCCTCCAGAGAATACATGTGTGTTATAATATACACTGCCAAACTCAAATGGCCAGTAAAAATTTTGAGATCCATTATAAAACGAATGTTGATCAAGTACATGAAATAATTCATGACTGAGGGTTATATGGGATTGAAACTTAAGCCCATTTTGATCATTCCAAGTAAGGGCATCATAACTTATTATTGTTGAACTTATAAGCATCAGGCCTTTAGCATTCACAAATACCGGTTCAGCTGCAGATCCTTGAGGATCCATATCCTGATATCCTGGAATTGCATTAATTGTTACTTTATATTGTAGTACTGAAATAATGGACAGTAAAAATGCACCAGATGAAGTTGAAACAATTTTGTCAATATCAGACATTATATTCTTAGAATTCCTGCCATAAGTTATTCCAAAATCTCTATCACCCTTGTAGTATACAGTAGTATATTTTTCTATTATTTCTGTTACTGTGCCTGAGCTATGGTGAAGAGAATAAACGCCATCTGCTTCAATTAGAAGTGAAAAACCAATTGCATTCATTGAACCCATGAGTGTAGCAGTAAACTCATCACCAAAGTATGCTGTAATATTTGTATTGCTTGACCAAGTTCCCCCGTATTTAGAGCTTAATAATTGGTTAACAATCTGCTCAAATTCACTGCCAGATATATCGCCCATCGGATCATTAAAATTAACCGGATTATTACCTGCATAGTGGTATATAGATAATGACAATGTTGCTTCTGCCTTCGGATCCACACCATTAAATCTTCCAATAACCGGATCATACTCCCTAAAGAACGTACTGTAGTAATCTATAACGCCACCAAACTCATCCTGCCATTCACTACCTGCATTATAAAGTTTCTTATTCGGATCGCCTAGCATGTAGTTACCAATCATAGGCATGCCATACGTGTAATAGCTGTTTTCCTGCCGCACCACAGCAGTGCCGCTGCCGTTATCTTCAAAACTCACTCTTACATTGCCTTGCTGGTCGGTTATAAAATATTCATAGATTAATGTGCCGCTGTTATTTCTTACCCGGCCTTCTGCCATGGCAAAATATTTCAAAGTGGAATTAGACTGCACCACTGCACCTGCTATATAATAATCGGTGCTGTTATTGCTTCCGTCAACTATTTTCTTGCTTAACCGTACACCTGCTGCATCATAACTGAACTCCACGTATTGGGTTGATGATTTTTCAATTTTTACTGGCTTGTTCAGCTCGTTGTAAGTAATAGTAGTTCCTTTCTTGGCATCGGTTGTCAGGTTGCCGTTTACATCATAACTATAGCCGCTGTTGCTATTGGTAAAATTTCTGTAACCATAACTGTTACTGCTGCTTTCCGCCATGTTCTCCAACTTGTTGTTATCATTGCTGGTACTGTATCCATACACCATATCATCTATATCGGTTACCGAGCCGCTGATAACCGCTTTACGTTTCATTGTCAGGATATTTCCGTTCCAGTCATAGCCAATTGTTTCATTAAACCCATCTACATCTTTTGTCCAGGTGCTGCCCGTTTTGGCTTTGTAGCTGGCTGCTGATAGCCGGTACAGCTTATCATAGTTAAACAGGTAAGCCCTCTCATCATTGTTACCTCCTGATACATTAGCTTTCCATTTTATCGCCGACAACATACCTGTCCAGTTCGGTGTATTGTTTATAGTTACATCTGATGTATTATCCTCTTTCTCATAAAAAAGGCTCATCCCCCACACATCATTGCTCTCATCATTGGTTGCCCCGTTATCATTGCTCAATGTGCTGTTGTTGATGCTGGTGAGTTGCCCCCTGATATTATATCTGAAATCAACCGACTGCAGGAATGAAGAGCCGCTGTTGGTGGAGTGCAATTTTTTATCTACTAACTGACCCAGGGAGTTGTACTCATATCTTCCCACAATAATCATAGTGCCGCCGTTATGTCCCTGCTTTAATTCCGTCAGCCGGTTCATCTTATCATAACTGTAAGTATTGCGGATGGTAAGGCTGATTGTTTTGCTGAATGAATGGTACTCTTTTCTCTCATTCAGCCTTCCGCCAAAATCAATCACATTTGTCGCCATGCTTTTCGAAGCAAAGCCAACCACCTGGCCTAACTGGTTGTTTCCTGTTACCTGTATTACATTATAGTGTTTATCATAAAAAGTGGCACTGATAAGCCAGTTGCTGATGCCGAGTATCTTTTTATTTACAATGGTTGGCAACCCGGCTGTTTTATCTGTTGCCGTGCCTTCGTCTGGAAGGCTTTGGGCGGTATAGCTGTAATCTGCATTGCCATCTTCATCCATATCATAATTATCGTAATAGTAATATAGCCTTTCTTCTGTGCCGCCGGTGGGGAAGCAATTATTGGTGTAAAAAGAGGAGGTTGAGTTGGTTTTTTCTTCATAGTAAGTGGTACTGCTGCTGCTATAGCAGCTTAATCCATTTACATAGCCCTGCATACCGGCTAAAGTGGTGTTCGTATTATCCGTATAAACTCCTTCTGTTACCACTCTTCCGTTTGCATCATACTTGCTGTAAAACCAGGTATTGCTTGTCCGCATGGTGCCGCTCTGTGCCAGTACTACCCGGTCAAGCGGGTCGTACACCATATACACCGCATCAGCACCCGGTACTTTTTTCTCTGTTACCCGGTTCTTGTTATCATATTTATAAGAAAAAATAAGATTAGGTACTGACGTTACATTCCAGGTGCCACCAACACTGGTAAGCTTTACCACCGCCTTGGGCGGTATTACAAACGCTACATTGCCCAGCAGATCATATACATAGTACGTATCAAAATAAGTGTAGGTTGTACCCCCGATAGTTTCATCAGCCTGTTGTCTTTTTAATACTGTTCTTCCCAGTTTGTCGGTAAATACCATTCCCTTTACGCCGTTCTCATTTGTACCTTCTGTTACTGACAAATCGTTGGCGGAATAAGTGCCGCTGCTGGTTCCGTCTGCCGCCCACTTTCTTACTCCATCATTCGCATCAGTAACCCGGTAGCTGCCCGATTTATAATGCTGGTCGGTTTGAAAACCATCTCCCACATTTCCCTGCTTCAATAACCGCTGCATGGGGCTTTGCTCTACATCTGCCTGCACCCAGGGTTTGCTGTCATTGGCTATTTTATTGGCTGTGGTGTTAGTGGTATAAAAACTTGCCTGGTTGCTTAATGCGGTGCTCCTGTCCTGGTAAGGCTGG
>JANNCC010000066.1:0-30403 GCA_031386125.1 Chitinophagaceae bacterium | reverse complement strand
CACTAGTTTCTTAAATGATTCTCTTGCCTGACTATAACGCCTGAGATCCAGGTAAGCTGATGCAAGTTCTGTAGTAATAGCTTTGCTGTTGGCATCATACTTAGCGGCTTTCTCAAAATTTTTCAGTGACTCAAGGCGACGGCCATTCTGTTTTTCCAGCAACCCTTTTTGAAGAAAAAAATCAGCACTGTCAATGCCAATATTAAGTGCCGTAACGGATGTTTGAGAATTGGCCAACGTAGTTGTCAGCACAAGGCAGATGGACAGGATTTTGCGTAACATAGGGTTTCTTTTTGGATTGGATTGATAATGATTTCTCATCACTAAAGTAAAATTTGGAGTTGACTAATCAAAACTTAACCGCCAGTATCTCTGCTAATATCATTCCAAAATAGTATTATTTCAGTATGATTCCGCCCAGTGCTGGTAAATTTACTGTTATCCGGTATTTTTTTTGACCCTTATCAACCAATTCAGACCTTATTTCAGGGTTAAATACATTTCCGGTGCCCCAGTACATTTTTTTATCACTGTTGAATATTTCCTGTACATAATTTTTCCCACTTACATATATATCCCAATCATTTCGAACTACCGGTGTCATATTTAAAATAACAAGCAAATCATCTGTCTTTTTTTTCCCTTTTCGTTTAAATACAACCACCGATTCAGCCCGGTGATTCAGATCTACCCACTCAAATCCATCCTGGTTGAATTGATTTTGATACAAAGCCGGTTCAGACTTCAGCAAACTATTCAATTCGCTGACACAATCTTTAAGTAACCGGTGACCATCGAATTGTAACAATTCCCATTGCAATTCTGATTTGTAATTCCATTCTGCCGTCTGACCAAATTCATCACCCATGAACAATAGTTTGGCACCGGGGTGTGTCCACATGTAAGTGTACATCAACCGTAGGTTGGCAAACTTTTGCCATTCATCTCCCGGCATTTTATAGAGCATCGGGCTTTTGCCATGCACTACTTCATCATGGCTGAGTGGCAGCATAAAATTTTCATCATTATAATACATCATGCTGAATGAAAACTTATCCTGCTGAAATTGACGGAGCAACGGATCCGTTTTAAAATAATCCAATGTATCGTGCATCCAGCCCATCATCCATTTCATACCAAAGCCCAGCCCATCCTGCCAGATAGGTTTTGAAACTCCCGGCCAGTCCGTAGCTTCTTCAGCAATGGTTTGCACATCCGGAAAGTCCCGATAGATCGTTGCATTCAAATCTTTGATGAAAGCAATAGCTTCTAAATTTCCATTGCCACCAAATTCATTGGGTTCCCACTCTCCTTCTTCTCTCGAATAATTTAATTTCAGCATTGAGCTGACGGCATCTACTCTTATTCCATCTATATGAAATAAATCGAACCAATACCTTGCACTGCTGATGAGAAATGATTTCACTTCTCCCCTTTTATAATTAAAAATGTAACTATTCCAGTCCGGATGAAACCCTTTCCGCATATCTGCATACTCATAAGTATGTGTTCCATCAAACATAAACAGCCCATGTGCATCATATGGAAAATGTGAAGGCACCCAATCTAACAATACACCAATACCTGCCTGGTGAAAAGCATCAATCAGTCGCATCAATCCCTGCGGATTGCCAAACCTTGATGTGGCAGCGAAGAAGCCGGTGCATTGATAACCCCAGCTTCCATCAAATGGATGTTCAGTTACCGGCATGAATTCCACATGGGTAAAACCCAACTCCTTTACATACGGTACTAAAAGTTCTGTTAGCTGGTCATATGTGTTATACGTTTCCTCATCATTCTTATCTGGCCGTTGCCAACTGGCAAGGTGAACTTCATACACACTCCAAGGAGCTTCTAAAGCATTTTTCTTTTTGCGGTTCTTCATCCATGCAGCGTCCTTCCAGTCATAAAACATATCCCAAGTAATGCTGGCTGTCTGTGGTCTTTTCTCCCAAAAGTTGGCAAATGGATCTCCTTTATCAATTTTTCGTTTGGCATATCCAATAATATGATACTTGTAAGCTTCACCTAATTTGAAATGTGGAATAAATCCTTCCCAAATACCGCTTTTATCCCAGCGGGGTTTTAATTCATATTCATGATTTTTCCAATCGTTGAAATTACCTTTTACAGAAACCGAAGTAGCATTAGGTGCCCACACACAGAAGTACATGCCCCATACATCATTTATCTGCACAGAATGTGAACCGAATTTTTTATAAAGCTGGTAATTGTTCCCGTTCTGATAATTGGTTACATCTTCGCTTGTGAGCAAGGAGTAATTCCAGACCGGTTTGGAAGTGTCAACAAAATTGAGTTCCTCATATCTCTGACTTTTCGAATTTGTCATGGTGCTATTTTCGGCAGCTGGCATCCCGACAGATAGAGGGATCTGTTTCAGTTTGTCGTTGCTATCCGCCAGATTAGCTCCGGTATCCTTTTTTTTCGACGGCATCCCTATGGAATTTTATGAATGTTGTATCTCACACTCAACTTACATCTTTTTACTGGAAAATTAACATTTGTATAAGTACAGCTTTACGTTATCCTTACCGGAAATCATCAATTTTGTGCAGTTCCTATAAATGTCAACTCTGAAGTGTAGCCAAACTGATATTTTCGAGAACAACCCAAATAACCAACCATGTTTAAACCGGCTGTCTTCACTTGCCTGTTACTTTTTGCTTTTATTGCTTCCCATTCTCAACAGGCAGTTATCAGTGGGAAAGTGGTGGACTCATCCGAAAAGAAAAATCTTTATCTTGCTGTTATCTCCCTGCTTCGAAAGTCAGATACAACCCTTGTAAATTTTACCCGCAGCAATGCCAGTGGAGAATTTGTTTTGCCTGAAACAGATACCGGCCAGTATGTAATGCTGGTTAGTTTTCCCCGGTTTGCTGATTACATGGAGCAGCTTGAAATAAAAGGCAGCGCCGATATCGGGAATGTAAGCATGACGTTGAAAAGCAAAGTACTTGAAGAAGTGATCATACGAACTGGTTCAGCTATCCGTATTAAAGGGGATACTACAGAATTTGTTGCGGATAGTTTTAACGTAAAAGAAGGAGGAACGGTGGAAGACCTGCTTAAAAAATTACCGGGCTTTACCGTCAACAGCAAAGGAGAAATAGTGGCACAGGGCAAAAGGGTGGATAAAGTGTTGGTGGATGGCGAAGAATTTTTTGGTGATGACCCAACGATGGCCACACAGAATATTTCTGCTAAAGCTGTTGACCGTGTACAGGTTTTTGAAACAAAAAATGAGCAGCAACAATTGACCGGCATTACTTCGGGCACTGAGGGGAAAACAGTTAATATCAAATTGAAAGAAGATGCAAAAAAAGGAGCTTTCGGAAAAATAATTGCTGGAACTGATTTCGATAAATTTATGGACTCAAAAGCAATGTATAACCGGTTTACCGGCAAAAAGAAAGTATCTGTTTATGGAACAAGAACAAATATTAATGCCGGTAGCCTGAACTGGGAAGACCGCCAGAAATTAGGTATTGAAACCGATGCTGAATATGATGAACTAAGTGGCTACTATTTCAGTTTTGGTGGCGGTGACGATTTTAATGACTGGAACTTGAGAGGTCTGCCTGATGCTTATACCGCAGGGGCTTTATTCAGTAATAAATGGAATGCTGATAAGCATACTGTAAACCTTTCCTATCGCTTTAATAGCCTCGGCACTACTAATATTGGTACAACACTTACACAAAATATTCTGCCAACCGGCCTTACCTATTCCAACCGGTACACCAATAAAGATGCATTGAACCAGCAGCATACTATTAATGGAAAATACGAATGGAAGCTGGATTCGCTGGCTACTTTTAAAATTGTAACGACAAATACTTTTAAAACAAGTCATACTACCGGTACAGACATAGGTGAATTTCTTAACGCAAGCCGGGATACAATCAACAGAAGTTTCAGGGATTATGATAATGCTACAAACCGCAATCAAACAGATAACCAGCTTACCTACAAACAGCTCTTTAAAAAGAAGAACAGGATATGGCAAACGGTGTTTCGGTACGGTGTAACAGACGACGAAAACAGCGGATTGAATAATACAAAGATCAGGTACTTTAATAATGGAACATTTAATTATGCTGATACGATTGACCAGCGAAAATCATTTGATGGCCGTTCAACTACCTACGGTGTTAAAAGCACTTTTAGTGAACCTTTGTCTGCTACCTGGATGCTAATTGTTGATTATGCCTATAATAAAAATAATTCTGTTTCAAAACGCAACACTTTTGAAAAAGGGTTTAATGAAAAATATGAAGTACTAGTTTCTGATTTCAGTAACAATTTTGAAGTGGATGCTTTCTCTCACAGCGGGAATGCAATATTCCGTTACACAGATAAGAAACTAAGATTGGGGTTGGGTTCCGGTATATCCACTGTTAAATTAGGATTGCAAAATCTGGATAATAACACTTTCAGCAAGTATAATTTCCTGAATGTGACACCACAGGCAGGAATTAACTATAGTCCAAAGCAACAAACCGGTATCAGCTTTAATTATAGAGGTACCACACGACAGCCAACCATCAATCAGCTGCAACCGATACGGGATAATACAGATCCGTTGATAGAATATGTGGGCAATCCTGATCTGAAAGTTGGATTTAATCACAATTTCAATCTTAACTACAATCAGTACAAAGTGCTGAAGCAAATGTATTCCTATGCTTACTTTAGTTACAATATCTCGCAGAATGCCATTACACAGTTTAATACAATAGATCCGGCAACAGGTAAGCGGACTTATTACCCTGTAAATGTGAATGGCAATACCAACTGGAATTTTGGAGGTAACTGGAATAGAGGTGGAGGCATGATGAAAGCTGCAGATAAAAAACTAAACTATGGGTTTGGTATAAATGCAAACGGATCCAAATACATAAATTTTATAAATAGCCAAAAGGCTACTACCAAATCGTATAGTGCAAGTTTTAATCTGCAGGTGGGCATTGAGTCTGAAGATAAGTATGATTTTAGCATCAGTCCGTCAATAGGATATAATTCTTCTAAATCTTCCCTGTCTTCAAGTATTGACAATAACTATTTTACCTATGGCGGCAGGGCTGATGCAGAAATCATGTTGCCATGGAAGCTTGAATTAGGCACCGATATTAATGCAGACCTTCGTCAACATATTAATGCTTTTTCTACTAACACCAACCTGGTGATTTGGAATGCCCATTTATCAAAAAGCATATTTAAGAAAGATGCCGGAAAAATCAGCCTTATAGCCAATGATATATTAGATGACAATAAAGGCTTTACCCGTACTATCAACAGCAATTTTATATCTGATGACCGTTTTCAGCGAATCAGCCGTTACTTCCTTTTAAAATTTGAATGGTCATTTAATAAAATGGCCGGAGGAGAAACAAAATGATAAAGAAAATAATCTTAACCGCTTTTATTATTGTTGCATCACTTGTTACCTACTCGCAGGAACGTTTTTTTGCTGCAATAAAAGTAGAATTTGAAAAAACTATCAGTGTCCGTCAGTTGATGAAAGACCTGCAGGAAGGCAATAACAATTGGTACGAACAGAATAAAGACCGTTTCCCTGTCTCCATGCTAAGTTATCATGATTTTACCGGCGACACCAGCAAATCGTTATACCAGCCGGGTAAAGATGTGCCAATAGACCCACGGAGCTGGTACAGGCAGATGGCAGATAAAAATATTGTTTACACTGATTACAAAAAAGGAACTTCCATCTCACAAAAACCTGTTTTCGAGGAAACCATGCTGGTAGAAGACAGCCTGTTGAAAATAAAATGGAAAATTACTAGCGATGTGAGGACAATAGCTGGTTATGACTGCCGCAAGGCAATTGGTATATTGAATGATTCTATTGCCATATTTGCTTTCTATGCGGAGGAATTATTAATAAGCGGAGGCCCCGAAGGGATACAAGGCTTACCCGGAATGATACTCGGCATGGGCATACCCCGCCTTCATGCTACCTGGTTTGCCACCAAAGTAGAAGTGTTTGATGTAAAGATGAATAAAGTAGTACCTGCCAGCAAAGGGAAAAAAGTTAATCGTTCAGCCTTATTAGAAATGCTGGAAAATGCATCTAAAAACTGGGGCACTAATGGAAAGAAACAGATGCTTAATTTTGTTATTTAATTATTTTAATAATTCAAACACAAAACTGTCTTTAGATTCTATCTCTAATCCATTCAGAGGTTTTATTTTACCAGAAACTACATTTCTAACCTGAGAGAAGCCAGTTAGCCTTTCGCTGTATGCCGACCAGTCAGGCTTTGCATCTTTATCGCCGGTATTGGTTATTACCATTACCGTTTGTTTAGCATCATACCGGAAATAAATATATAGACCATCCTTAGGTATGAACTGCATTGTTTTTCCGCTGGTAATGGCAGAAGAATTTTTTCTGAAGTTGGCGAGGCCACTCACATACTCAAATGCCTCTTCCTGCTTATCACTCCTGCCCTGTTTGTTAAACCGGTTATCTTTTTCTTTATCATCAGGCCAGCCACCGGGAAAATCTTCTCTTACCGTAGCATCGGTGTTTACTTTCTTATTTTTCATCAGCACTTCTGTGCCATAATATATTTGTGGAATGCCCCTTAATGTAAGAAGCCAGTTAAAACCCATTTTCATTTTCTTCCAGTCTTCGTCTATGACGGAGAACACCCTGTCCATATCATGATTATCCATGAAGATGCAATTGTTCATCGGATCTTTATACAAAACATCTTGTGATAAGGTGGTATAAATTTTATTTACACCGGTAAGCCAGTCAAATTTTTCATTCATGCCGGCCAGCATGGCAAAGCAGGATTGAAAGTCCAACATTCCCCTTGCATTATGCTTAAAAGGAGTATACATATTGTTTTGAGTAAAGTAAGCATTGGCCACGGTGCTATTCACCCATGATTCGCCAAATACTGTCACTTTTGGAAATTCTTTTTCTAAAGCCGCATTGCAATTGTTCATGAATTGCTCATCACAATATTTATATGTGTCAACCCTCCAGCCATCAATGCCAAATTCTTCGGTGGTCCAAACGGCATGTTGTATCAAAAAATTTGCAACGAACGGATTTCGCTGGTTCAGGTCGGGCAAGTGAGGTACAAACCAACCATCAAGCATTGCATTTTTATCAGTTTGTGAAGCATAGGGGTCATAAAAAACTTCTTCCCGGTGATTGGGGCCTTTGTCACCTTGTGATGTATTGAACCAGGATTTCATCGGTGGATCCAAAACAAACAAATGATGGCTGCCTACATGATTGTAAACAGCATCCTGAATTACTTTCATTCCGTTGCTATGTAACTTATCGCAAAAATCTTTGTAGCCATCATTGCCTCCAAATCGTTTATCAATATTATAATGGTCGGTAAACCAATAGCCATGATATCCGGCTACACTGTTTCCCCACTCATTCATACGGGGCATATCATTTTCCAGTACCGGGGTCAGCCATAAAGTTGTTACTCCTAATTCACTAAAATAATCCAGGTGGTTTTCTATTCCTTTAAAATCGCCGCCATGCCGGGAAAATTTATCATTTCTGTCAGATGTCCTGTCCCGATATTCGGGAACTACATCATTTGACGGATCTCCATTTGAAAAACGGTCAGGCATCATAAGATAAATAAAGTCTTTGGCTGTAACACCCTGTGCCCTTGTTTTGCCGTTCTGGTTGCTGCGGGGCCTTAATTCATACTCAAACATTTTGTAGGAAACAGCTTCAGGGGATTGCAGGTTATCAATCCTGAATTTTATTTTACCCGGTTTGGCAGTAGTGCTGATACTCAGATCAAGAAAAATATAATTCGGGTTTTCTGCTTTTGTCTGCTTAATCAGTTTTACTCCCGGGTAAGGAAGCATAGATATTTTTTCATTAGCTACCCTGTCACGGTGTATCATCAACTGCAGGTTCGGGTTTTTCATACCTGCCCACCAGTTCGTGGGATATACATTTACTCCATCCTGTGCAAATACTGAACAGGAAAAAAGCAATAATAATTGCCAGATTATCAAATTTTTTTTCATAAAAAATTATATTGATCGTTGTTCTTCGATTTTCAATGTATCTGTTTGATTGCTGTCTTTCTTCTCCCTGATGAAAAAGAAACAAATTAATGCAGCAATAATCATCAATCCCCCACCAATTGTTAATGCGGCCATCCTGTCATTTCCCAATACATTTTTCATAAGCCATCCAAAACCCAGCGAAGCAATAATTTCCGGCAATACAATAAAGAAATTGAAAATACCCATATAGATGCCGACTTTATCCTTGGGTAAGCTGCCACTCAGCATAGCATAAGGCATGGAAAGAATGCTGGCCCATGCAATACCTACACCGATCATAGAAACAAACAAAAGATTTTTATCATGTACCCAGTTTACACTTATAAGTCCAATGGCACCGCAGATAAGACAAAGACTGTGGGTTAATTTTCTGCCGAGTCTGTCAGCAATAGACGGCAATACAAGAGCAAATAAAAAAGTAACAACACTGTAAAAAGATAAGGTTAGGCTGCCAAAATCTGCCCCTTCTGCATATACAGGGTCACTGGCACCTTTCCCCCCAAAAACATTAACTGCTACTGCTGTTGTATAATAAAACCACATCAGGAAAAGCCCAGGCCAGGTAAAAAATTGTACTAATGAAACAATTCGCATTCTTTTAGGCATGTTTGTCAATGCTGCAAATATTTCTCTGGCACCACCTCCAAATCCTTTATTTGATTCTTTTACCTTATCCTTAAAACTTAAATCCGAAGGCGGATATTCTTTTGTGGTGAATACAGTATATAAAACTGAAGATATAAAAAAGAAAGAGCCGATATAAAAAGACCATTTTACATTTTCAGGAATACCTCCCAGTGCTGCAGTATTCGCCATATTAAAAATATTATTCATTAACCAGGGCAACGCAGATGCAATGCTGCCTCCCAGGCCAATCATCATGCTCTGCATAATAAATCCTCTGTTTACCTGTGAGTCAGGAAGTTTATCTGTTACAAATGCCCGGAAAGGTTCCATCGCCACATTCCCAAAAACATCCAGTATCCAGAGTAAGCCTGCCGCCATCCAGAGTTCACTGCTGTGCGGCATAAAAATCAGTGCAATAGAACTGAGAATCGCACCAATCATAAAATAAGGTCTTCTTCTTCCCCATTTTGGATGCCAGGTTCTGTCGCTCATGTAACCAATAATTGGTTGCACTAATAAACCTGTAAGTGGGGCGGCCAGAAATAACAGGGGAACTTCATCGGGGTTGGCACCAAGATTTTCGTAGATACGACCCATATTGGCTCTTTGCAAATCCCATCCGAATTGAATGCCAAAGAAACCAACACTCATATTAATAATCTGGGTGAGACTAAGCTTTGGCTTTTCACCGGTATAAGCAGAAGACATAACGCAATCGTAGTTTAGTTAATCAGAGCAGGCTTGAAGATAGGAAGATTATGTAAAAAAAATCCTGGAATACAAAAGCAATTCTCCAATAAAAAGATCGGGCTGCTACTTTTTGATAACAAACTTTAAATAACAAAGCCGTTAGGAATAATAGCTCCTTTTTTCACCACTACAATTCCATCCTTAACAGCATAAAGTGCATGATCAACATTTTCAAGATGAGCACCCCCATTAATGCGGACATCATGACCGATCCGGACATTTTTATCCAATATGGCATTTTTGATATAGCATCTGTCGCCTATTCCTAAAATTGGAAAACCGCCTGCTGTTGCCTGGGCTATCTCGGGTAATGTTTCATAATAATCACTTCCCATTATATAAGTGCTCACTAAGGTGGTTCCATGTCCTATTCTTGACCGGATTCCAATAACTGAATGTTCCACTCTTGACGCATTTATGATTGACCCCTCTGCCACTAATGTTTTCTCCAATGTAGTACCGCTGATTTTTGCCGGCGGCAGCATTCTCGGTCTTGTATAGATAGCATTGTCGTTATCAAAAAGATTGAAATCAGGTAAATCCTGTGTTAACCCCAGGTTAGCTTCAAAAAAAGAATAGATATTTCCTATATCCGTCCAGTATCCTTCATACTGATAACTGGCTACTTTATATTTTTCAATGGATTGGGGAATTATTTCTTTTCCAAAATCAGTTGCTTTCTGGTATTCTGTTTCCAGCAAATCAAATAAAAGTTTCCGATTGAAAATATAAATGCCCATCGAAGCAAGATAATTTCTGCCCTTTGCTTTCATTACATCACCTGTATCACTTACCCAGTCTGGCAATAATTCTTTTTTTGGTTTTTCAATAAACGATGCTATAAGGCCATCAGCTGATTTAAGAATTCCAAACTCAGGTGCTTCCCGCTGTGCCACGGGTATAGTGGCAATAGAAATATCGGCTCCTAATTTTTTATGATTGGCCAGCATTTCTGCAAAATCCATCTGGTAGAGCTGGTCACCGGAAAGAATCAATACATAATCACTTTCAAATGGCTCTACATGGCGAAGCCCTTGGCGCACTGCATCGGCAGTACCCTGGTACCAGGTAGGATTATCAGGTGTTTGCTCGGCCGCCAAAATATCTACAAAGGCTTTACTGAATGCACTGAAGTGATATGTATTTTTTATATGCCGGTTGAGGGAGGCAGAATTAAATTGCGTAAGCACAAACATTCTTCCGATACCGTTGTTCAAACAATTGGAGATTGGAATATCAACGAGCCTGTATTTACCCGCAATAGGTACCGCAGGCTTAGACCGGCTTGCCGTTAGCGGAAAAAGCCTTGACCCTGCCCCACCACCAAGTATAATAGATAAGATTTCTTTTGAATTGGTGATTGTGTGCTTTGACATTCTTCAGTATTTTTATAGTTATTTCAATGATTTGTAAAGATCAATATACTGCTGCGCTGAACTGTCCCATGAATGATCAATCGTCATCATGTGGCTCCGCATCCAAGTATAAAGGTCAGGTTTATTATTATAAAGGTCAATAGCCCTGCCTACCGAATATGTAATATCCCAAACCGATGGCTGATCGAACCGGATTCCAAATCCCTGCGGGTCACCCATATCTGTAACGGTATCCTTCAGCCCCCCGATATTCCTAACCATGGGCACGGTGCCATACCGAAGTGCATACATCTGGTTCAATCCGCATGGCTCTACCCGGCTTGGCATTAATAAAAAATCTGAACCGGCATATATCTGGTGACTTAATGGCTCACTGTATCCAATGTAAGAATTAAAATAGCCATTGAACTGGTGCTTCATCTGGTCCAATTTATCTTCCAATGCAGGATCACCCGAACCGAGTACTAAAAAATTAGCATTCCCGTGATGCTGATAAATTGACTGGCTGATAGCATCGGGCAATAAATCAGCCGCTTTCTCTCCTACCAGGCGACCGACAAATGATATTAAAGGCTTGTCGGGGTCTAATCCGAATTGCCCGGCCAATTCTTTTTTATTCTTCCGTTTTCCTTTTTCTACTAATTCTTTGTCATAATTCTTTGCAATCATGGTGTCCGTAAGCGGATCCCATACGTCTGTATCTATTCCATTTAATATTCCGTAACTTTTTCCCTGTTCATAACCAAACAGGTTTTCTAACCCATTGGCAGCTCCTTTTAATTCATCAAGGTAGCTGTTACTCACCGTTGTTACTTTCCAGGCACATTTTACGGCAGATGCCATCGGGTTGATGGTTTTATCCCAATCAAGCATTCCCCATTTCCAACTGTCAAATGCAGGCAGGTAATAATATTTATCCCAACCAATCCATCCCTGGTATTGTGCATTATGAACCGTAAATACAGTTGGCACATCAACCAGTTTTTGTCTGAATTTAAAACAATACTTGACCATGAAAGGAATAAGGCCCGTATGATGATCATGACAATGGATAACGCCTGGTTGGTGTTCCCATTTACTCAGCCAATCGCATACGGCTATCTGGAAAGAAAGAAACCTTTCAGTATCATCATCATAGCCATAAATTTTTTCCCGGTCAGTTAAACCGTTTATATCAATAAGGTATAGATCAAACCCCAGCTTGTTAGTTTTTTCTTTGATAACACTATAACGGAAAAAATGCGGGCCCATATGCTGGTCGCCTTCATGCACCAGTTCCCATTGATTATCGTACAAAAATTTAGTGCGGTACATAGGCATGACGACTTTTGCCACATGACCCAATTCTGCCTGATACTTTGGCAAAGCCCCCACTACATCACCAAGACCACCTGCTTTTGCTACGGGATAACATTCTGCTGCTATATGTACAATTTCCATCTATATTATTTAGTGACTTAGTAATTGAACTGAAATTAAGGTATTTTGAAAAGTAAGCAACTGAAAAACTAAAAAATGACCCCGAACGTATCCACATCTTTTTCTATTGCAAAGATATTTTATAAGACCTAAATTAAACACTAACAACTGTTTTTTACAGACAATTAATTTTGTATTACTTTCAGCACCAAATAAAACTACGATTGCTATGAGTCAAACGAAACAACCAACAAATTTTGGCGCATTAGGTACCCTCGTTACGGTTTTTTTCTTCTGGGGCTTTATTGCGGCAGGGAATAGTGTGTTTATTCCTTTTTGTAAAAATTATTTTCACCTCGATCAGTTTCAGAGCCAGTTGATAGACTTTGCTTTTTACCTGGCATATTATATCGGAGCCCTAATTCTTTTTGCCTATGGAATATTTGGAGGCAAAGATCTGGTTGGCAAATGGGGGTATAAAAAAAGTATAATTTATGGATTATTGTTTTCAGCAATTGGTGCTGCCGCAATGATACTGGCAGTGAATGGAAATAGTTTTCCCGGTATGTTGTTAGGGTTGTTTATTGTTGCGTTAGGTTTTTCTCTTCAGCAAACCGGTGCTCAGCCGTTTGCCATTTCTTTGGGTGACCCTTCTACCGGCAACACAAGAGTGAATTTAGGAGGTGCTGTTAATTCATTAGGCACCACCATCGGGCCACTGGTAGTTGCTATCGCTTTATTTGGAAGTGCCAGTGCTGTATGCGACTATGAAGTGCAACATCTACCACTTAATAAAGTCATCATATTGTATACTTTTGTAGGTATTCTATTTATCGGTGCCTCAGCATTGTTTGGGTTTAGCAAAAAAGTTCCGGCTGGCATTAATCCGGATAAACCTGAAAAAGCCGGTAAAGCACTCAGTGCTATGCTGATTATTTCCGGGTTACTTATTATGACATTTGTTCCGGTGTTTTCTAGTTACCGTTCGGAAGGGGCAAAAAAAATTGAAGCTATACAAGCTACTATTTCAACAGAAAAGGAAACCATCAGCAAATTAGAATGCGAAGCATTAAAATTAAAAGGTGCTGGCAAAGATTCCATTTATGCGCAGATTGAACAGATCAATTCAACTTTTAAAGCTAAATCTGATGAAATTGGAGCTATTAAAGCACCACTCGAAAAGAAAAGGCTTACCTGGTTACTGATTGCCCTTGCAGTAATTGCAATCGGTTTACCAATTTGTAATTCAATAGCATCAAAGAAAAAGGAAGGCTGGGGTGCCATGCAATATCCCCAGCTTGTATTGGGTATGTTAGGCATTTTTGTATACGTAGGTGTTGAAGTGGCTATAGGAAGTAACCTTGGTGAATTATTAAAACAAAAAGAATTCGGTAGTTATAAGTCTTCCGAAATTGCTCCATTTGTTGCCATGTATTGGGGAAGCCTGATGATTGGCAGATGGGCGGGTGCCATAGGCGCTTTTAATTTTTCTAAACGAACAAAAAAGTTGCTGACGTTTATTGTTCCACTGATTGCATTCGGCATTGTACTGTTATTTACTAAACTGGCAGGACATGATATTCAAATTCTATATTGGTATGTTATCTGTGTCATACTCCAGATAGTCGCTTCTTTAATCAGTAACGACAAGCCAGCCAGAACATTATTAGTATTTAGTTTATTTGGAGTTGCTGCAATGATTATTGGTTTACTAACTACAGGTAAAGTTGCTATATATGCATTCCTTAGTGGAGGATTGGCTTGTTCAATCATGTGGCCTTCAATTTTTGCTCTCTCTATAGCAGGGTTAGGGAAGTACACTACACAGGCATCTGCATTTTTGATCATGATGATTTTGGGAGGTGCAATTATTCCACCAGTTCAAGGTAAGTTAGCCGATATAATAGGTATTCACCAGTCATTCTTCATTGCTATACTTTGTTTCGCCTATCTTGCCTTTTTTGCAATTATTGTCAAGAGGATATTGAGAAAGCAGGGAATAGATTATGATACGGAAGTTAGTGGTGGTGGTCATTAATAAATTAAATTTATTTGAAAATTTATTGCCCCGCTGCCTATAAGCAACGGGGCTTAATTTAAAATTCAGGTTATGGCTAAATATGCAATCGGAATTGATATAGGGGGTACGAATACCAAATTTGGTGTTGTAGACAAAGAAGGTCATATTCTTCAACAGGACAGGTTACTTACCAATGAGCCGGATGGTGTGCAGGATTTTATTGATGAACTGCATGATAAACTCATACCAATGATTGAAGCTAATGGTGGTAAGAAAATTTTTGCCGGAATAGGTATTGGAGCACCCAACGGAAATTATTACACCGGTAATATTGAATATGCGGCTAATCTGAAATGGAGGGGTATTATTCCATTTGCTTCTATGGTTTCAGAAAAACTGGGTTTACCTGTAAAGCTGACCAATGATGCAAATGCAGCCGCAATGGGAGAAATGATGTACGGTTGTGCCAAAGACCTGAAACATTTTATTACTATTACCTTAGGTACAGGTGTTGGCAGTGGAATAATTATTGACGGAAAAATAGTTTTAGGTCATGATGGATTTGCCGGCGAATTAGGACACACCATTATTCGTCCCGGTGGAAGAATGCATAAAGGAACCGGAATCAAGGGCACTTTGGAATCATATGCATCGGCAACCGGAGTTAGAGAAACGGCATTGGAATTATTAACGGAAAATCCTGATGAAGAGAGTTTGCTGCGGGATTATTCAATTAATGATCTTACAAGCCAATCTGTTTATGAATGTGCAATAAAGGGTGATAAGATTGCCAATGATATTTTTGAATTCACCGGGCAGATACTGGGCGAAGCGTTGGCTAACTTCGTTATGTTTTCTTCGCCAAAAGCAATCGTCTTGTTTGGAGGCCTTACCAAAGCTGGTGATTTGATCATGAATCCGACAAGGAAAGCAATGGAAGAAAATCTGATACAGATATTTAAGAATAAGGTGAAATTACTTTATAGCGATTTACAGGAAGCAGATGCAGCAATTTTGGGAGCAAGTGCATTAGTTTGGGAATAAATTACCAGTCAGGTATCCGCATAAAGCAGGTTATTATGATTTTGTTTGAAATTTAATTAAATAATCAAAAAGATTTGTATCTGAAGAAATGACCAATCTTTTTCGCAGGCGATACCTGCTAATTTCTACTCCCCTGATGGAAATGTTCATTAATTGAGCAATTTCTTTAGTCGAAAGGTTCATTCGTAAATATGCACAAAGTTTTAATTCGTTTGGTGTTATAGTGGGGTGATTTTTTTTCAAAACAATTAGAAAATCACTATGTACCTTATCAAAATGTTTTGAAAAATTTTCCCATTCCTGGTCAATATTATCGTCCTCATTTAATGATTTAATCATCTTTTTTAACTCGCTGGTTGTCTGAGGACTTTCGATGCCTTTCATTATTTGGGTTAATTCTCCTTTAATCTTAGAAAGTAATTCCCCTTTTTTTACGAGGTGCATGGCTGCTGATGCCAGTTCTGAATTTTTGAATGTAATTTCAGATTCAAGGTTGTTATTCCGTAAGGAAACTATTTCGTTTTCATTTTTACTACGTTCCAACTCATGAATATATAATAGTCTTTTTTGTTCTTCTTCATATCTTACTTGTTGGGATATAAATTTCTTTTTTTGCCATTTATACAAGACAAATGCAAAAGATAAAAAAATCAGCAGATACAGGATATTTGCCCAAGTGGTCTGGTACCAAGGAGGTAAAATTGTAAAAGAGAAGGTTGCTGTTTGCGATTCATTTCCAAGGTTGTTCCGCACCTTTACCAGAAAAGTGTAATTGCCGGCCGCTAAGTTTGTATATTCCTTTTCTGTACGTTTATTCCATTCGGACCAATTGTTTTCAAACCCTTCTAATTTGTAACTATATTCCAGATTGGGTTGGTATCCAAATAAAGCTGAAGAAAACTCAATTCGGATTGTTTTCCAACGATGATTTATATTGACTTTGTTTTCAGAACTCTGGTTTTGATTCCCATTTATATAATATCCGCCAAACAAGACGCTATCTTTTTTATTAATTATTTTTACAGCACTTATTTGAATACTTAATTCCGGAAGTGCTTTTTTATATTTTTCATAATTAATATGAAAAAAACCTTTTTCTCCTCCCAGGAATATATTGTTTTGATTAACAGGATATATGTACTCAAAGCCACTTAACATCTTATCAGTCAATTCTGGCAGATAAATAATAGTTGGTTTTTTTTCTGAAAAGTCTGCAACACCCATTATTTTATCGTGAATAAACCAGATGTTTCCAGAATTGTCTTCTTTCAAATAGCGCAGACTTTGATCTCCAAATAAATCATAATAGAATAAAGAAATTTCAAAAAGGTCTTTTTGTTGATTGTAACTATAAACCCCTTTTTCAGTTGCTACTACTACTTCATTTTTTATTTTATATATATGATTGTTCAGAGTAGAAGGAAGGCCATTCTTATTTGTATATAATTTAAATTTATGCGACCCGTCAGCTGTGTTAGTGATCTTATAAACACCATGATAAGGGTGTGATACCCATATGTTTTCATATTTATCTATCGAGACGAATCTTGATGATTCTTCGAACCCTGAAATCTCTCCAGTAGGCACAAATTTCCCATTTACAAAATTGAAGAATGTCAGCCCCTTATAATTTCCTCCAACAATAGCAGGTGTTGGAAACACGGCTGTTAAGGGGGCAAAATTCCAATAACCTGTATTGGTAGTTAATGCTTCCAGTGAATTATTACGAACTGCGAATGCTCCTTCATGGCTTCCAAGAAGAAGCTGGTTATTTATTTCAGCCAAAGTCCAGGTTTGACCTTTTGTATTTTCCACCGGAGTAAAGTTTCCTTTACTGAAGCTCAGGTCATTTGTTTGTTGTAAAGCGACACTGAATAACCCATTAGATGTTCCAATGTAAAGACGATTGTCATGAAGGAGAGCCGTATAACCTGACCCATCCTGGAAATTTGGAGTGATCTGCTTTATTGCACTGTTGTAGGCAATAAAATCGATTCCATTATCAAGGCCTAACCATAAATTGCTTTGTTTATCCAAAAAAATACTTAAGATATTATTGTTTTGTAACCCCTCCGTTTTGGAAAAACTTTGAATAATATTTCCCTTTTTATCGACAATATAAATGCCACTATTATTCGTTGCCAGTGCAATCCGGTCATCATTTATCAGGCAGGCAGCATATATTCTATCATTTTCAAATAGTATTGACTTGGCAACTTTGTATTTTGTTATGCTGTTTCTTGATAAAATAAAAAGCCCATTTTTTAAAGTGGTTATCAGGGAACTGTCGTTGTGAAGAGTTAGTATGGAAGTAATGGGGGCGTCTAATGGAAGTTCATTAATAATTGTAAGTGGTTCCCAAATATTATTTGAATAGCTTAATAAGCCTGATTTTAAGTCATGTGCAATTAATTTTCCATGAGATTCCCCTAAATATGACCATTCGCTTGTGGCATTAAAACTTGTTACAGTTTCGTTTGAAAATTTGAAAATCTTACTAGGTGTTCTGAAGAAAACATCTTTATTGTATCGGATGATATCCCACACATCACCAAAAGAATTATCCTTTTCTGTTATGTACTTAGTTAAAGAATTATATTGCAGACGTCCGTTTAAATCTGGAAAAAAATAGCCTAATTCATCTTGTCCGCCCACATATATTTTATTGTCCAAGCCAATTTCAACGGATCTTACAATTGTTTTATTGGGCAGAGAATACAAATGCCAATATGTACCATCAAAACTGAGTAAGCCTTCATTATTAGCTACATAAATAATACCGTTTTTATCTTGTTTGATATCCCAGTTTTGTAAACCTCCTTTATAAGATTGTTTGGAGTAATTAATCACATCTGGCAGACCAATAGTGTTTTGACCAAACAAACTAATAGGAAAAAATAAAACTAGGATGGCTTTTCGCATTTAGAAGCTGCAATTTAGTCAGTGAATATATAATAAAATAGGTGATGTAGTATTGATGTAGTTTAAAGCTACTAATAATCAGTATTTTATACAATGTGATGTAGTATTGTAGGGTGCTTTTTTTTGGTGCAATGTAGTATGTGAGATTATCTTCCCTTTTTGCTATAAGTTCATTTCTACACAAACTAAAACGATTGCATATGAAACTAAAAGTCACATTCTTGTGTCTGGTAATTTTTTTCGGAATTTCTTTTCATCAGGCATTTGCGCAGAGTTTTACAGTCACAGGTACTGTAAACAATAAGGCTTCAAATGAACCGCTTGTTGGTGCTACTGTACAAATTAAAGGCAGTTCTTCCACCGCTATTACCGACGCTAAGGGTGCATTCACTATTTCGGTTCCTAAAAAGGGATTAAAACTATTTGTCTCCTACATTGGCATGAAGGAGACAGAGTATATCGTTCAGGATGGCATTTCTTCGATTACTATTTCCATGGAAGAAAGCACTTCTGTTACGCTGACAGATGTCGTTGTGGTTGGATACGGCACCCAGAAAATTACAAACGTATCAGGTGCAATTTCCACAATTAAAAGTGGCGATATTGAGAAGCTGAAACCTGTAAGAACAGAAGAAGCCTTACAGGGCCGTGCTTCTGGAGTAAGTGTTATTCAAAGTGGATCGCCAGGATCTAAACCCACAGTACTGATTCGGGGTATTCCTTCATTTTCCGGTACTGATCCGGTAGTTATTATAGATGGGGTACCGCAATCTTTAACTGATTTAAATTCAATTAATGCCGCTGATATTGAATCTATCAATGTATTAAAGGATGCAGCTACAACTGCCATTTATGGTGTGAAAGGTGGCAATGGAGTTATAGTAGTCACAACAAAATCGGGAAGGAAAAACCAAAAAACAGAAATTACTGTTGGCAGTAATTATGGTGTACAGGAAGTGATGAATACAGTTGGCGTATTAAATGCCTCAGAATATGCTGCAATGATCAATGAAGGAAGTACTGTAGCTGGAGGAAATGTTATATTCCCCAATCTTTCAACAATAGGTGTTGGTACAGACTGGCAAAAAGAAATTTTCGAAAAAGCCGCCATGCAATCACATACAGTAGCCGCCCGGGGTGGTAGTGAAAAAATGTCTTATTTTCTTTCCGCCGGTTATTTAAACCAGGGTGGTATTGTTGGCGGTAATGATAAATCCACATTTAGCCGGGGGAATTTTACAGCCAATCTGAATTTCGATCTTTCTTCTAAAATAAAATTTATTGTAAATACAACCGGTGTTCTTCTTGATTCAAGGGGTGTACAGGAAAACTCGTTTAATAGTGTTATTGGAAGTGCTTTGAATTATGATCCAACGGTATCAGTTAATAATACAGTTCCAAATACAGTAGGTAAATATGGATTCAGTAATCTTTTATTATCTGAAATATTTAACCCTTTAACAAAACTGGATAATACTTATAATAAGAATGTAGGCAGTAAGTTATATGGAAAATTTGAGTTGCAATATGATGTGATTAAAAACCTGAAACTGTCTACCCGTTTTGGTTATACTAAATATGATGGAAATGCCAGAAGTTTTTCTCCCCTAGTGTTTTATGGATTAAACAATGTAGATAACTCAATGAATGCTGACGGTTCTACGGTAACAGGTAAACACAATAGTGTAGCTCATGAAAAAACAAGCAATTTTAATTATACATGGGAGTCTTTCGCTAATTATAATTTTCGGGTAAAGCAAGATCATAATTTTGAAACAGTACTTGGTTTTTCTGTTGCCAAAATTTCCGGTAACGCAGCCGGAGCAACCAGGCAAGATGTTCCATTTAACTCCTGGGAATTTGCAGACTTTACAGCGGCTACGGGTAATAATTCAGCCACCAATACAAATGCACTTGCTGGTTATTATTACCAGTACTTCAGAAGAAATCTTTCATATTTTGCCAGGATAAACTATGACTATCAGGAAAAATACCTGGCTTCCTTTACAGCACGCCGGGATGGTTCTTTTGCTTTTGGAACAGATAATAAATATGCCAACTTCATTTCTGGTTCGCTGGGTTGGGTAGTTTCTAAAGAAAATTTCTTTCAATCTGATTTCATTGATCACCTGAAAATAAGAGGTAGTTACGGATCCATCGGTAATGAAAATGTAAACCCACAGTTTGTGAGTATCATTACAGGCGGACCAAGTTATGGTAACCCTCCGAACAGTAACGGTTATACATTCAATAATATATTTTACCCGGGATCTACTGTAGGTTCTGCTGCAAATGATGTGTTACGTTGGGAAAAACAATTGCAGTCTAACGCAGGTTTTGATATGACTTTTAATGACAGAAAATTTTCTCTATCTGCAGATTACTTTCAGAAAAAAGTGGATGGATTATTGTTTACCCCTTCCGCTTCTCTTTACTTGGGCACAGTGCCTATTCCTACTGCTAACATTGGTTCAACAAAAAGCAGCGGAGTAGATATCAGCCTTGGTTACAACGAAACAATTTCAAAAAATCTTAAATTAAATACTTCTCTCACATTTACAACTGCTAAAAATGTGGTTACAGCTACTAATGATGATGGTACTGCCAGAATTTTAGGCGGCTATTATTTTAATGGGCAATCGCAGAGTGTAACTGTATTTGAAAAAGGATACACTCCGGGTTATTTTTATGGGTATAAAACAAATGGTCTTTTTCAGACGCCTGATGATTTAACCAAAGGTGCTACGCAAACTGGAGCCCAACCTGGTGATATTCGTTTTGTTGACGTTAATGGCGATGGTGTTATTAGTGCCGCAGACCAAACTAAAATTGGCGATCCATTTCCTGAGTTCACAATGGGCTGGGGTCTTAACCTGGAGTATAAAAACTTTGATTTCAATTCATTTACTTATGCTTCGGTTGGTAATAACATTTATAGTGCCTACGAAAGAAATGCAAATTTTTCAAATAAATACAGGGGTATTTTAGCCCGGTGGACAGGTCCGGGTACAACGAATGATGCCAGGAACCCCAGATATTCCTTTACTGATGCAAACAGTAACATTCGTGTATCTGACAGATATGTAGAAGATGGTTCATTTATTAAAATCAAGAATATCCAATTAGGATATACATTTCCTAAATCAGTTACAAAAAATATTTTTAGTAAACTACGGGTTTATGTGCAGGTAAAAAATGCATTCACATTTACAAAGTATACTGGGTTTGATCCGGAAATAGCCGGCGGGATATTAGATACGGGTATAGATCGTGGCGCATATCCACAGGCCCGTACTTATGCTTTTGGCATTGATATTAAATTATAAATCATTACCTAAATACTTCAATAATGAAAAAGATAACATTAAAAATACTTGGCTTGCTTTTCGTAGCAACTTTATTTACCTCTTGCAAAAAATGGCTGGATTATAACCCGCATGAGGATTATAAAATAACTGAGCTTGATTACTTAGCATCAGAAAGTGATTACCGAACCATGGCGATCAGCGTATATACACCAATCCAATGGTTGAATCAGGCGGTACCGGTAGGTGATATTGCTTCAGATAATTCAGTAAGTGGAGGGGAAAATGCATCTGATGTATTGTCATTGCAGCAAATTGATGATTACACACATACTCCGATAAACTCGACGTTAACTGAATTATGGCAAGCTGCATATGAAGGGATCAACAGGGCGAATTATTTGCATCAATACAAGGCAACAAATAAAGCAGGTCAAACGGTGACTTTCGCAGGTAAAGATGCTCTTTATGGTGAAGTATATTTTTTAAGAGCTTATTACTACTTCCACCTTATACGTTTTTTTGGAGATGTTCCATTGTTTGTTGACAAGAGGCTTAGCTTAAGTGAGTCTAAAACTTTACAACGTTCTGCAAAAGCTGAAGTATATAAGCAGATTGAACTGGATCTTAATACCGCCATTTCCACTTTACCCGCCGTTCAGGTTGATAAAGGCCGGGCTACAAAATATGCCGCTCAGGCTCTGTTAGGTAAGGTATTGTTATATCAAAATAAATTTGATGCGGCTGCTGCCATGTTGGATAATGTAATTAATTCAAATGCGTATTCTTTAGTATCAGATTTTGGCAATATGTTTCTGGCATCTGGTGAAAACGGACCTGAGTCTGTTTTCGAAATACAGTATTCGAATACTTCTCCATACTATAATTGGGGCGGAGTAACAAGGGGCCAGGGAAATCTTTCTGTTCAACAATGTGGAATAAGAGGTTTAAACGGAACAGGTGCTATGCCTTATGGTGCAGGTTGGAGTACTAATTTACCAGTACCAAATTTAGCAGCTGCATATGAAGCCGGTGATAGAAGAAAAGATGTAACCGTGTTAAACATTGAAGCTTACAAAACCGCTAATCCTTCTTTTAATATTACTTACCAGCTAGCTCCATACAAAAATACTGGTTTGTATAACCAAAAATATTTACCAAGAAAAGGAGAAACATCCGGCCAGGTTGAATTGAACTACCTGAATAATTTCAGAACAATACGATTTGCTGATATTTTATTAATGGCAGCAGAGGCGTATAACAGGTCTACCACTCCTAATGATGCAAAAGCACAGGGATATATTAACAGGGTTCGTCAACGGGCATTTGGAGATGTGCTTCATAATATAACTACAACTGGTACAAATTTAAAACAAGCTATCTGGAATGAGAGAAGACTGGAATTGGCTATGGAAGGTGATCGTTTTTTTGATTTGGTAAGAACAGGACAGGCAGCAACTAAAATAACAGGGTTTGTAGCGGGAAAACATGAATTGTTTCCAATACCTCAGGAAGAAATATCGATTTCCGGTATCACGCAAAACCCCGGTTATTAAATTCATCTTTAAAACTAATAATTATGAAATCTTTTAAATATTTATTCAGCCTGGTATTCTTACTGTCAATGGCAGTTAGTTGCAAAAAGGAAGTAAACGATGATATTTCATTTGTTGCTTCAGGAACTGCTCCCGAAGCACTTTCCTTATTATTTCAAATTACGCAGGACAATTCTGGTTTGGTTACTATTACTCCCAACGGGGCCGGCGCCATTTATTATGATGTATTTTTTGGGGATGGCACAACTGCTTCTGTGAAGGTAGATGCAGGAAAAAGCACAACACATACTTATAGGGAAGGTGTATATACTGTTAAGATTGTTGCTCATTCTGTAAATGGAAAAACAACTGAGTTTACAAAGCAACTGACAGTTTCTTTCAGAGCTCCGGAGAATCTTCTGGTATCAGTGGCTATTGACGCAGTCAATAATTTCAAAGTAAATGTTTCGGCTACTGCGTTGTATGAAACTTTCTTTAATGTGTATTTCGGCGATGTACCGAATGAGGTACCACAGCCATTTCTGGAAGGACAAACAATCAGTCATATATATAATTCCGTAGGAACTTATACAGTAAAGGTGGTGGCATTAAGCGGTGGGGCTGCGACTACAACCTTTACCACAACGGTTACTATTACCGATCCGGTGCTTTTACCTATAAACTTTGAATCGCCAACAGTTAATTATACGTTTACAAACTTTGGTGGTGGTGGTGTTACCAAAATAAACAACCCCCAGTCGGGCGGAATCAATACAAGCTCTAAGGTTGGCAGAATGGTAAAAAATGCTCCTGAGGTTTGGGGCGGTAGTTTGATAACGGTAGGAAATCCGATTGATTTTTCTACAGACAGGGTATTTAGAATGAAAGTTTATTCTCCAAGAGTTGGTGCCAAAGTTTTACTTAAAGTTGAAAACTTAACTAATGGTGGCATTTTCTTTGAAAAAGAAGTACTTACTACAGTAGCCAATACATGGGAAGATATGGCCTTTGATTTCAGAACTATCAATACTGCAAATTCTTATCAAAAAGTAGTTTTGATTTTTGACCTTGGAACGGCGGGTGATGGTTCGTCCAACTTTACCTGGCTCTTTGATGATATCAGGCTTACTAACCAAATGCCTGTTGGTTTATTAGCCCTGCCTGTTACATTTGATATTGCTGGAATCAATTATGAGGTGACCGATTTTGGTAATAACCAAACTATAGCTGCTGTTGATCCAACAAACGGCGGTAACAATGTAAAAAGGACTACCAAAATAAATGGTGCTGAAACATGGGCCGGCACAACTATTGGCGCAGGCTTTACAACAGCCATTCCTTTTACTGCTACTAAAACGCAAATGAGTGTAAGAGTGTATTCGCCTGCAGCTGGCATCCGTATAAGATTGAAAGTAGAAGACAGAACAAATAATACCAGGTCAGTAGAAACCGAAGCCATGACACAGGCTGCTAATACATGGGAAACTCTGGTATTTGACTTTGCTAATCAATCATCAGGAACAGCTGCGTTGAATTTGACATATACCTATAATATGGCATCTATCTTCTTTGATTTTGGAATTGCGGGCACCGGAAAAGTATTCTATTGGGATGATGTAAGTTTCTTACCAACCAATGTTGCACCGAATTACCTGGCTCTCCCATTAACATTTCAGTCAACAACTTACCCTTATCCATTTGTAAATTTTGGTGGTGGAGTTGCCACTGTAGTTAATAACCCAAATCCTTCTGGTATTAATACAAGTACCAAAGTTGGTAGAATGGTAAAAGGCGCCCCCGAAGTTTGGGCTGGCAGTTTTATTGAATTAGTAAATCCTATTAATTTCTCAACATTAAGAACATTTAAAGTAAAAGTATACTCACCCAGGATTGGTGCCAAATTGCTTTTGAAAGTAGAGAATGTAACCAACGGTGGCATCTTTTATGAAAAAGAAGTAGTTACAACAACAGCCAATACATGGGAAGAATTAACCTTTGATTTCACTGCTATCAATGCCGGAAACTTCTATTCAAAAGTCGTTCTGATTTTTGACCTCGGAACTGCCGGAGATGGCTCGCCAAACTATACCTTTTACTTCGACGATATAACACTTAATTAATTCTATAAAAAAGCAATCATGATAAATTCAATTAAATCATTTGCATCATTTTTTCTTGTTATACTAATTGGCCTGACCAGTTGCAAGAAAGAAAAATATTCGTTTGGCGATTTAAAGGCGCCAACAAATCTTACACTCACAGCAACCGTAGTAGGAGTTGATGCGACTAATCCAAATGGAAATGGCACGGGAAATGTAGTGATCGCAGCAACTGCCAGCAATGCACTTACCTATAATATCGATTTCGGTGATGGTATTAAGCAAGTAGTATCAAATGGCACTGTTACACATAAATATTCTAATCCCGGAACGTACAGTTATACAATTAGTGTAAATGCAGTAGGAACTGGCGGTTCTTTATCAACGATTAGTAAAACAATAACCGTATTTGTAGCTTTTGTAATTCCTGCACCAATAGTAGCTGCACTTACAAATGGTTCTTCAAGAGTTTGGATTACGGATAAAGATGCCCAGGACCATTTTGGCGTTGGTCCTTCCAATGCTTTTTATCCAATTTGGTATGGAGCACCGCCAAACACCAGAGAAGCATGTGCTTATGATGATGAGATTACTTTTTCAAAAGATGTAAATGATAGACTGTTCATCTTAGTAAATAATAAAGGTACATCCATGTCAATAGGTGCTGCCACATCATTTTATGGATTTAGTGGTGGAGATGGTTGCTATGCAATAAATACCGGTGGTACAAAGCAACTTGCTTTTTCTGCAGCAACATCTGGTTCTACACCTGCTCAGTCATCTCAGATTCAATTTACTGTTCCTGGAAATGGAATTATTAATTTTGGAACTGGTGGTATAACTTATGAGATTATATCTTATACATCAACCACTATGTTTCTTAGAAATATCGGTTCAGATGGTAATGCCTGGTATCAAAAGTTGAAAGTAAAACCGTAATTAAAATGAAATTCATGACATTATTTTTAATCACATTAGTAGCATTACTAAATTCTTGTGGCAAAGGTGATACACCAGCTAATGATAATACAGTACCCTCTAACCTGATTGTCAATGCAAATGTAAGTACAGATAATAGTGGAAATGTTTCGTTTACCGCCTCTGCAACTAATGCAGTTACCTATGATTTTGATTATGGCAATGGTGTATTCGCTACAGTTGTATCAGGTATCGTTACTTATAAGTATCCCTCATCTGGTACATATATTGTTAATGTAATTGCTAAAAGCTCAGGCGGACAAACTGTTTCAAAATCAATACAGGTAACTATAACTGTTTCGGTATCATTAATATGGTTTGATGAGTTTGATACACCTGGTGCACCTGACCCGGCAAAATGGGGTTATGATATTGGGGATGGCTGTCCGGGAAATTGTGGATGGGGTAATAATGAATTACAATATTATACTAACCGACCTGATAATGCCATAGTATCCGGCGGAACTTTGAAAATTATTGCCAAAGCTGAAAATTTTAGCGGTAAAGCTTACACTTCTTCCAGGTTGTTATCGAAAGATAAATTTTCGTTTAAATATGGCAAAGTAGATGTGAGGGCAAAAATTCCTGCTGGTGTTGGAACTTGGCCTGCCATCTGGACTCTAGGCAATACTATAACAACTGTTGGTTGGCCTGCATGTGGTGAGATGGATATAATGGAACATAGAGGAAGTGAATTAAATAAAATATTTGGCACATTACATTATCCGGGAAGATCAGGTGGAAATGCTGATGGAAATACAAAAATCGTTTCAAACGCCACAACAGCCTTTCATATTTATACTTTGGAATGGACTTCATCCCTGATCAAAATTTCTGTAGATGGTGATCTTATTCATTCTATTGTTAATTCAACAAGTATTCCATTTAACCAGAACTTCTTTTTTATTCTCAATATAGCAATGGGTGGAAATTTTGGAGGTCCTGTTGATCCGGCATTTACAAATGCATCCATGGAAATTGATTATATAAGAGTTTACCAATAACGAATAATTAAAGCTAGCGTTTGTAAAGTTTAGATAAGCAGTCGACTAAAGCAGATCGTATTTGTTTTTTCTTACAGATAACCTGCTTTTTTATTTTATCAAATCCGGCTCCAGAAATTTTTTATTTTTTAAAACTGAACTAATGAGTCAGCTGTTTTCAATCAATAGAGGAATTACATTGTTGGTTTGCATTATTTATTCACAAATAAATTCATTTGCACAACCCGGAAATACAAAAAATGAGGCTGAAGCAAAAGCAACGCTATTATTACAGCGAATGACATTAGAAGAGAAGATTGGGCAAATGAATCAGTATAACGGATTTTGGGATGTTACTGGTCCTGCCCCAAAAGCTGGAGACGCTGCATTAAAGTATGAGCATCTTAAAAAGGGTTTAGTAGGATCTGTATTAAATGTAACCGGGGTTGATAAAGTAAGAAAATTGCAGGAATTAGTGATGAATGAAAGCAGGCTAGGGATTCCTCTAATCTTTGGTTTTGATGTGATACATGGGTACAAAACAGTGTTGCCTATTCCGTTGGCGGAAGCTGCAAGCTGGGATTTGGAAGCAATTCAAAAATCGGCTCGTATGAGTGCTATTGAGGCTTCAGCAGTAGGTATTAACTGGACTTTTGCACCAATGATTGATATATCAAGAGATCCACGTTGGGGCAGAGTGATGGAAGGATCAGGAGAAGATCCATACCTGGGATCGAAGATAGGTGTTGCAAGAATAAAAGGATACCAGGGAGATGATCTGTCTGCCAACAATACAATCGCAGCTACCGCTAAACATTTTGCAGGATATGCATTTGCTGAATCAGGAAAAGATTACAATACGGTTGATGTTGGAACTACAACTCTTTATAACATTATTTTCCCTCCATTTAAGGCAGCTGTTGAGAATAAAGTTGCTACGGTGATGAATTCTTTTAACGTATTGAATGGGATCCCTTCCACAGCCAATAAATGGCTACAGAGGGATATTTTAAAAGGCAAGTGGAATTTTACTGGATTTGTTGTTTCTGATTGGGGTTCTGGTTTGGAAATGATCGATCATGGATATGCTAAAGACTTAAACGATGTGGCTATTTTATCGGCAAATGCAGGGTCTGATATGGATATGGAATCCTATGCGTATATCAAACATTTAAAAGCTGCTGTTGAATCCGGAAATGTTAAAATAGAAGTAATTGATGATGCCGTAAAAAGGATATTGGCATTAAAATACGAATTAGGTCTTTTTGATAATCCTTATCGTTATTGTGATTCACTACGTGAAAAAAAATTGCTCAATCATAAAGATCATCATACTATAGCTCTGGAGATGGCTAAAAAGTCAATTGTATTGCTGAAAAACAAAACTGAAATTTTGCCATTAAAGAAAGAACAAAACAAAATTGTAGTTATTGGTGCTTTGGCAAATGATAAGAATAGCCCTCTTGGCAACTGGAGATTAGGGGCCGATAACAATACTGCAGTTTCAGTTTTAGAAGGGGTAAGAAAATATAATAACCAGTTTCGTTATGTTAAAGGAGCTGATCTTATAACTGCAAATACAAGTTTTCCAAACGAAGTTCAGATCAATGAAACAGACAAAACCGGATTTAAAGAAGCTGTAAAAGCAGCGAAAAAGGCAGAAGTGGTTATCATGGTGTTGGGTGAAGATGGATTTCAATCAGGGGAAGGAAGAAGCAGAGCAAATTTAGGTTTGCCCGGTGTGCAACAGGAATTACTGGAGGCAGTATATAAAGTAAATAAAAACATTATTCTGGTATTAATGAATGGACGTCCTTTGACAATAACCTGGGCAGATGAACATATTCCTGCCATTCTGGAAACCTGGCAACTAGGTACAAAAAGTGGTGATGCAATTGCAGCTGTATTATTTGGAGATCATAATCCAGCGGGTAAATTACCCATGACTTTTCCAAGAAGTGTAGGCCAAATTCCCCTCTACTACAATCATTATAGTACAGGCAGACCCGGCCCTAAAAAAGAAGTATTCTGGTCTCACTACGGAGATGAAACAAATAAACCATTGTATCCTTTCGGCTTTGGGTTAAGCTATTCAACTTTTGAATATTCGGATTTAAAAATAGATGATAGCAATAAATCAGCAGTAAAAATTAGTGTAAATATTAAGAATACGGGCAAAGTATCTGGAGAAGAAGTGGCACAATTATATATTCATGACAAAGTAGCCAGTATTGTACGTCCCGTCCTGGAATTAAAAGGATTTCGAAAAATATTATTGAGCCCTAATGAATCAAAAACGATTGAGTTTATTCTTACTGATGCAGAACTTGGTTTTTATACAGAGGCAGGTGAATATATCGTAGAACCCGGGGAATTTGAAGTGATGGTCGGAACAAATTCACAAACCGGCATAAGAGGAAAATTCATACTATAAAATCGTAAAAACCTATAAAAGAAAAATCCGTTTAGATGTCATGTAAAAAGCAACAAATGGCTTTTAATTTATTTAACATCCAAAATAAAAAAAAGCCCGGCTAACCGGGCTTGACAAATCGCAGGAATTGAATAGACTATTTTAGTTTCAACACAGGTTTTAATTGATAAGCACCGGCACCAGTCTGATGAATAGATAATGCTGCATCAAAATCAATCAGCAAAGAATCCAATGTTCCGTTTAATTTTTTGTTGATTTTTATCTTTAAACCAGACTCCGAACCACTTGGAATAGTAAGCGGATAAGTAACACCGGCCACCTTGATTGAGTTATTAGTTCCCAGTACAAACCGGATTTCTTTTACAACATTGGTTGGAATTGTTCCTACGGCCAATAATGTATCTACACCATTTTGTAATCCCAAAAGATCGTATACACCAGCGTAAGTATTAAGGTCTGCCCACCCATGGACAGAATCATCACTGAATTTTACGCTTACCTGCCGAATATCCACATTTACTTCTTCAGCATTTACAGGATTATCAGTCAGCCGTACTTTAACAGTTGTATTTTTTCCCGAATCATCTTTGGAACAGGCAATAAACACAACAGCCACTAACACAGCTAGTACAGAAAGGGACAATGCAATTTTTTTCATAATAAATCATTTTTCCGTGATAAAAGGAAAACCATGCCAAAGGTCGTATCTGTGGAAAATTAGTCACCTGTTGAGCACAAAAATTGACGAAATATTACTTTACCCTGACAATAAAAACTGCCGGTACGGGCCGCTGCCCTGCTGCAT
>JANNCC010000208.1:0-2886 GCA_031386125.1 Chitinophagaceae bacterium | reverse complement strand
GAAGGCAACGCCGGGGCATTAAAAAATCTGCAATCAGCAGAAACAGAATTAAGAAGCTTACGAACACTGAAATCAATCCTGTTTTATCTCCTTTAACCATTGCATGTACTGTAACCGCTTTACTTTCCCCTTCAAAAGATGAACCCAAAGAAAAAATCTGAGCATCATATTCCCTGCCGGGGTTATTGGTAATGGTAAAGTGAATAGTTTGGTTATTCTTCAATTTGGGTAAATCTTTTTCATACACAAACAAGTCAAGATGCAACTGGCTGTTGTCAACTATTTCGGCTACTGAAGTGGTAACATCTACATAGCTGCCCATCTTAACGGTAACATTACTTACTACCCCACTGATAGGGCTTGTTACAGCCAGTACAGAAATTAATTTTCCATTAGAAAGCCTTCCAGGGTTAATCCCCATCAACTGTATTTGCTGGGCAAGGGTTGATTTCAGTGTTCGTAAGCTTCTTAATTCTGTTTCTGCTGATTGCAGATTTTTTAATGCCCCGGCGTTGCCTTCATTCAATTCCTTTTGCCTCTTTACTTCCAGTTCTGCAAATGTAATTTTTGCATTAACCCCCAGGTATTGACTTTGTGCCTGTATAAATTCCGGATTGGCAATGGTGGCGATGGTTTGTCCTTTTCTTACAATATTGCCTGGCTGAACCAACAGGGATTTTATAACACCGCTGTAAATAGAGTTTACACTGGCTTTATTTTGATTAGGCACTTTCAACACACCGTTTGTTTTCAGTGCTGCCGTTAATTGTTTTTCTTCAATATTCCCCAGCTCTATTCCGATGCTCTTTATCTGTTCATCACTTAGAACAGCCATGTTAGGGTTTTCGTTTTCATGTTCGTCTTTAGAAACTTCCTCTTCTGTTTTAGCTGCTTCAGCATTGTCTTTACTTCCGCAGGAAACAAAAGAAACAAGGCTGGCGAAAATCATTACTATAATTAAAAACTTCTTCATCTTTTATGGTTTATTGATTGATGTAATAATTGTATTGAATAACAGATTGATTATAGACATTCAAATTCTCCAAATAATTTTTTTGAATTTCAATCGCCTGAGTTAGAAATTGTGACAATTCAGCAAAACTGATTTCACCGGCCCGGTATGCAAGGGTTGCTGCTTTGATAATTTCATTGGCCTGTTTGAGTCCTGTTGATTCGTAAAAGGCTAACATGCATTTGTTTCTTTCTACTTCCTGTTGCATTTGCATCTGCCGTGTATTCAGCACCTGTTTACTATAATCATATTGTTTTTGCTGCACCGCCATTTCTGCCTGTGCCACTTTTACTTTATTGCGATAAGCACTTGCGCCAAACAAAGGGAAGGCTGCTGATACAGAAAAACCAGTGAACGGGTCTTTTGCCCCCCACAAACGCTGAGAAAAGAAACGACCTGCAAACTCAGGTTTATTTTCATTTTTTATAACTGCAATTCCGGCATTGGCAATATTGATGTTTTGTGATTGTAATGCCAGTACCGGGTGAAGGCTGTCGTTTACAGCAGGCATAGATAATTTTTCCAATGGCAGCAGCAGCGGTAATACCAATTCTTCTGTATTGAGCAACTGCATCATTACCCGTTGCTGAATTTGTACATCGTTACCTATTTGTTGCAGCATTGCCTTTAGTTCCATCATTCTTACATTAGCGGCAATACTGTCAAGGCCGGGGCTGTCGCCGGTTTTTACTTTCAGTATGGCGGCATCGTTCAATGTTTTGTAAATACTATCTAAGCGGTGATATAATTGTTGCTTATCCTGCAAGTACCAAAGCTGGTAATAAATGGTTCGTACATCTTTTTTTATATCCACATCAATAGCGGCTGTATTGACCTGGTAGTATTTCAATTGTTCGCTATACAGATTTCTTTGTGCTTTGTACAATCCCGGCCATGCTATACTTTGTGATAACCCAATTTTTAATATGCCTTTATTATCGCTGGGGCGAAAATCTTCATTCTCGGCAAACACACCAGTTTTGGGAAGTGCTATAGCTGTAGTAATCTGAGCCTTACCTTTATTTATCTGCTGATTATTTATATCATACAGTAAATTATTTTTTGCCAATGTAATTACTTCGTTTACTGCCATTCTTTTAACAACCGGCTGCTGTGCCTGCACACTGCTTGATAATGTAAGTAATAAAATACCTGTTACGATTGTTGCTACAGGACTCATCTTTTTAGATTTTCTTTTTGATGAAAAAATAATGTAGAGCAACGGAAGTACAATTAGTGTAAGAAAAGTTGCAGTTATCAATCCGCCAATTACGACCGTTGCCAAAGGCTTTTGCACTTCTGCACCTGCACCACTTGACATAGCCATTGGTATAAATCCCAATGCTGCAACTGCGGCAGTCATTAACACAGGCCGCAACCGGATTTTTGTGCCTTCTAACACCCTTTGCATAGTGTCTTTCATCCCATCCTTCTCTAATTGATTAAATGTGCTTATTAATACAATACCATTAAGTACTGCCACACCAAACAATGCGATGAAACCGACACCGCCAGAAATACTGAATGGCATACCTCTTACCAGTAATGCAAACACACCGCCGATAGCACTCATAGGAATGGCCGTAAAAATCAATGAGGCATCTTTTACAGAACGAAAAGTGAGATATAGCATAAAGAAAATAAGCAATAGTGCCAGTGGTATAACAATCATCAGCCTGGCAGATGCTTTCTGTAAATTTTCAAACGTACCACCATAAGTATAATAATAACCAGGGGGCAGTTTTACTTTATCATTTAGTTTTTGCTGTGCTTCTTTTACCACACTTCTAACATCACGGCCACTTACATTAAAGCTTACATAAATCCTACGTTTACCGGCTTCACGGCTTATTTGTGCAGGACCTGTTTTGAAA
>JANNCC010000194.1:0-6716 GCA_031386125.1 Chitinophagaceae bacterium | reverse complement strand
CTACACTACACTGAGCACACTCTTTGACTGGCTTTGTGCCGATAGCTATCGGAGTGGGCTGCAAGCGCGGTCAGGCAATGTGTGGTGCGGTTTAGAGGGATCATGACGCAATTGACGCAATTATGACGCAATTCAATTGATCGTATAAAATGCTCCGGCACCCTTTTGTCCGCTGGGTTTTAATATTTTTTTTTCAATCAGTTCTTTTAAGTCTCTTGTTGCCGTTTCTCTCGAAACATCATTCAAAGTCTGGTACTCACTATTCGTAATTTTTCCTTTTTCTTTAGCTAATAAAACTGCTTTTACTTGTCTCTCACTAAGGTCGATTGATTTGAGATACTTCTCATTGTAAATATTTTTTCTGAACTCAACGGAAATATCGCTTGAATCATAGGAGAAAATTGGTTCGGGAATACCTGCTTGTTTACATTCTTTTATAATCTTAATTGTCCCACGACCCCAAGATTCAATATAACCGCTGCGGAATAAAGCATTTGCTATATCAGGGTTATATGGTCTTGAAGCGTGTTTCTCCAATAGATTTTTAACTGTCCAGTTTTCGGGTAATTGACCTTCGTTCCAGAAAATAATCTTGTCTTTGTAAACGCTTATTTGAATTGGAACGCCTCCCGAATAGTCTCTGTGGGCAATGGCGTTCAATAATGCTTCCCTTACTGCTTCTTTCGGATATTCATATTTTTCTACCCGATTGATTCCTTCATAACTGATTTCGGCTTTGATGTATTTGGTAAACAGAAAATCCATTGTCTTCTCTATCTGCTCAAGCAGATTGCCGTGTATCTCGTCTTGGAATTTTAGATCATCGTCTGTTTCAAAGTAACCAATTTTGATGTATGCACCTGTTACAAATTTTTCAGGGCTGGGATGAAACAGCAGAATAGCAGCCCGCTTTAGAAATTCATTTTCTCTTAGTTGAAGGTTTTCAATCAGGTGTTCGTTGGTGTCCGTTAAGCTGTCTTCTTCAATGCGATGGCTTTTGAAAGCCCGTTTGCGGAAAAACTCAAAGGTCTCCTGCTTCAATTCTTTTACTGAAACTTTAGTCACTGGCACACCGTCCCAGCGTTTGCCTTTTTTCTGTAAAAGGAATTTGTCTAAGGCCGCACCTTTCAATTCCTGTTTGGTGCTACCACTTCGATAATGATACTGACCTTTGTAGTTGACGGGGTAGGGATACGCCTCAACAGCAATTTCAATAAAATCCCCATTGTCAGTTTTGTGCAAATTCACATCTACCAAAATACCCAAGGTGTCTTTTACTTTGTTGGGAATATCTTCCATCAACTTTTTTGCATCTGTTATCCCAACAACTTCCCCGGTATCATCTTTACCAATGAAAATACTGCCGCCGCTTGAATTGGCAAAACCACATATCCATTTCAGGTATTCGTCTCGCCAACTGCTTTTATATTCTACGTTTTGTGATTCACTCATGCTTTCTATGAACTCATTTGGTTATTTCTTACTCTGAAAGTGAATAGTATTTGAAAAGATTAAGCTCTGTTTTCCCCATTGACCACTCAGTAAAAGTTTTCAGGTATTCATATTTTGATATTATCTTTTTTGTCTCTTTGCTTCCTTTTGATTCTGGTATCTCTTTAGCTAAAGATTCATTGTGCTTTAATAGTTCTAAATTTATATGCTCTAAAACTTGCTCTTTGGGTAAAATATACATTACAAATTTTCTTTGAGCAACTCATAGAAAATGGTGAATGATAACAGTAGGGATATTACAAATTTCATTTTTGATGTAAAAATATTGTAAACCTAATTTTTGTCGTTTCTGTTACCGCCTTTTATCGCCATAATAATAAGCCCAACCACACCAATAACCAAGGTAATCACAAAACTGAATGCGTATCGTTTCATATCAAATTCAATCCAGGCACTACAACTTGTCAAAGAACTCAATGCAAGGGAAAGAACTATAGCCGATTTTACTTTATTAATCATTTTCATATATCAATTGCAATTGGCGTTGTGAATATTACGGTGGGCTGGTTTGGCTCTTGCCACAGCTTGGGTTTTGCGCGGGATGTGGGGCTGTGGCAAGTGCCAAATGCGTGGGCGAAATCTGTGTGAGTTGCCGTGCGGTGGGCATTCGTAGGTGGTGTCTTGTCGTCCACTGATTAAAGTACTAGTTGAATTCCTGCTCTACCACTTTTTTTTCATTCTCAATCACTATGCACGAAGCCGAGGGGCATTGGCGGTAACGAGCAGGTATTGCCGATGGTGGGGAATTTTATATTCGTCCGCCGGAACCGCTGCCTGGCTTTTTGATAAAGTTAAATATTAAGAACTAAAGCTGGGCTTTATTCGTCGAGCCCCGAACCACAGCACAGCAGAATTACCGCTGATGATTGTTCCAATGTCAAGCCCCACTATTGGCAATACCAATGTTAGCGGTAGGCTTTGCTCTGTGGTTGTGAATTATAGAGAAATAACTATTTTAATAAATACGTCAATGAAACAAGTCCTGTTGAATAGTTTTTTGTGTCAACTAGTTTGAGGATTATTCTGTCCTTGATATTTTGAAATAAAGATTTACCTCCGCCTAATAGAATTGGATGAACTGAAAGCTGGATTTCGTCTACAAGGTTAAGATTCATTAATGAACTTGTCAGCCCCGCACCACCGAAAAGCCAAATGTCTTTTCCCTTATCTTTTTTTATTTTTTCAACTTCAGTTTTTATGTCTCTTTTAATTAAAGTTGCTCCGTCTTTTACTTTATCAAGTGTAGTGGAAAATATAAATTCTTTGAATTTTGGAAAACCTGCGCCGCCGGCTTCTTCCATTGACTGAGCTGTCTGTGCCATTTCGTAAGTCTTGCGACCAATAAACAGGGTATCGATTCTTTTAAAGAAGTCAGTAAGGCCATAGTCTTGGTCTGTAAAGCACCAATCGTATTCACCATTTGGTCCTTCTATATAACCATCAAGAGAAACTGCAAGGTTTAGAATCAGCTTTCTCATATTGATTCTGTATTTATTTTATTCTTGAAAACTTTCCCTCCATAAATTTCATTTCTTTTCCATCAGTGCCGGGCATATACATTTCGAGTAAATATGTATTATCGTCTATTATTTTTGTTACCTGCCGTATGGGCACATCTTTTCCTGTCATTGGGCTGGTTTGTGTACCCGTCATATTTAATGTTTTGGAAACTTCATCATACTGTCCTGTCATAATAGTGATGCCGGAACCCATATTATCAATCCATGTGCTTACAAACATTTTTTTTGCCTTGTCATAAGCCATTGTGCTGTGACCTTCCATTGGCATACCCATAATTGTGCCGGTGAGTTTGCCTTCCTGATAAAGACCATTTAAAGTAGCATTAACCACATTAACAGCCTTTGCATTTTCTGGCTTCCCCGAAGCGTCCATCCAATGACTAACATCCACTTGCCAGGTGCCGTTTAGTTTCGCCATCCATTTGTGCATTTCACCCGGAGTCATAAAATCTTCAAAAGCTTTTGTCATTGCAGCACTATCAAATTGCTGTTCGTTTGCCGGAATAGTTAATGTATTTGCGGTATCTTTTCCTGTATTATCAGATTTGGTTTCTTTATTTCCATTATTACAGGCTATAACTAACAATAGTAAAAAGAAAAGAAAAGAATTTATTATTTTAACTCTCATAAATAAAATTTATTACAGTAAAGTTTTTAAAATTGCCTGAAAGCCCTTCCCATTTTCAAATATCCGAACTTGTCTGTGCTACTTTGCAAATAAGCCACAAACAATTCCACCTATCAACCCAAGTCCAAGTATTGGAGCATATTGTTTTGTTACTATTGCGTCTGGTAAACTTAAAACAAGTCCAACAAGTCCACCTTTAAGCCAATTAGGAATGGGAAGTTCCATATTGAAAATAATAAACCCGATTGCAAACCTGCTTATAAATGAAGCGGTCATTGCTCTGGTCTTATTCTCAAATGTCATAAAAAACATTGGAATAATAGAAACGATTCCAAAGATTGTTCCTGCAATAAGCCCTTTTGTAATGTTTGTCATATTGTTTTATTTTTTTAGTTCGTATGCTTGTTTTAGCCAAGTTAAAAGTTCTTTGTCAATATCTTTTTCGTTTGTCAATTTAATTGTGTGATGAAAACGGTTTGCTGACGCTTGCTCAACTTTACCAACTCGTTCACTCGTCAGTTCATAGTTTAAATGTAACTCTAAATTTATGTAATTTTTTCTTGTGTAAACTCCTGCAAATCCAAAACGATTCCCTAAATGAATATTTGTTTTCTTTGGTTCAATTTTAAGTTGCCCGAATTTTTGCAACTCTTTAATTAGCCGCTTATATATTTTTGTGACGATTAGGTCTTTGTCTTGCAAGTGGTCAGTTTCTGTATAGTTCATTGTCTGCCAATTTAAAGTTTAAACTGTCGCCATAAGGTTACACATAACTATTTACTTTCTTCTCAAGCAGCGTAAATGCACCTGACCAGCTTATTTGAAACCAGTGTCTTGCCTCATCCCATTGTTTCCCTTCCCCCCAGCCTGCATGACTCAATTTAATTTTTGTTTTATTTTCTACTGTTTCAAAAAAGACTGTTACGTTTGTAAGGGGTTTACAAGTATTCATAAATGAGTGAAACTGAACCGGCCCTTTCCATTCAAACTGAATAATATTATTTCTTTTAAACGTAAGAATTTTGCAACCTGTTGTTGAATTATTTTCAGGAGTGTCAGGTGTCCAAAATAATTCATATTTCCCCCCTTCATTTTCCTGTACATCAGCTTTCACACAAAGCCACGATTCAAGTTCGTTGTTTTTGGTAAATTGAGCAAAAGCTTTTTCCTGATTACAATTTAAAAGAGCAATAACTTCAAGTATGTTTGCCATGGAATATTTTTCCGGAAGTACATTTAGTTTTTAATAAACAAGCTGGCGATAAAGCAGCAGAGTACGCATTCTATAAGCTTATCAATGCTTATAACAACCGGGATGATAGTGCCAAGATTATAGAATGTGTAAAGTGCTGTTGTTATTGAAAGGCAGAAAACCCCTGCTAATAGCCCAATGAAGATAGTAGAGCCTGGTGAACGCTTAAATGATTTAGATGCTATTGAATAAAAGTAAACAACAGGAAAGCCCAATAAGATTTGAAGTCCATAATGGATGGCTCCAAAGGATTTACCTTCTATTTCCATTAATCCTTTTGTTGCATAATCAGCAAAAACTGGCTTCATGAGTATGCCAAAAATCAGGTATTCAAAACCAGAGATGACAACACCGGAAATAATTCCCGCAATAATTATTTTCTTTTGCATAGCATTAAATTTTTGAAATCAAAGCTACCCGCCTGTAAAAAAAGAAAATTGTATATTTTCGACAATTTTAATGCTGCACCAGCATTTCAGAAATAGAATGTTGTTCTGCAAGGAACTCTTTAGGAGAAAGCCCGGTAAAATGTTTAAAGTCCCTGATAAAATGCGATTGGTCATAATATCCATTATCAAGAGCAACTTGCGTTAGTGATTTATTATCGCAAGCATAAAGTGATTTAAGTGCAGCGTTAAACCGTGAAATTTTTACAAACCTTTTTGGGGAAAGCCCCGTAAACTTTGCAAAATCTCTTTCAAGGTTTTTATATGTTGTATTAAGATGATGAGCCATGTTCTCAATTGAATTTCCAGATAAGTTCCCGACAGTTAAAAGAGTTTGAGTAAACCGGGTATAACAGTATTGACTTTGATTAAGCTTTGAGATGAAAAGCGACTCAAGTATCTGCTTTTGCTCAGAGAATGAAGTGGCTTCCATCAATCTTTCTTCGATTTCTGAAAGTTGCCTGCCGATAAGGTATTGAAGATTAAGAGTAGTGTCGGTAAATTCCTGAAGGGGTATATTAAAAAAAGGGAATAGCCCTGCAGTGGTAAAACGGATTCCCAAAAGATAAATGTTTCCTTCTTGCTGAATAAGATACAGTTCCTGACGCTGACCAATTAGCTGTGCCCCTTTGAGTGTTTCAGGGTTATGCCGATTCTCACCAATGACCTTTTTGTAGGGGTTTTTAAAATTAAAAATGATTTCAATTTTTCCGTCCGGAATTAGCCTTTCAAGCGGCTTGAATTCCGACTGAGTAGATTGAAGAACCCAAAAGCAATCAATGTATTCCTTTAAGTTTTCTGATGGTTTATATTGACTATAAGAAATCATTAAAAGTAATTAGTGAAGTGCCTTTTTATTTTAAAAAGATTGTTTTTATTTCCCATTGGTAAACTATACTAAATCCAGTGATTGCCATACAGTCCAGAAACACAGCTACTCTTCCGTAATCTGCCGTTTTTGACTCCGATCAGTGTTACTTGTTCAGAGTTCTGTCCTAAGTATTTTCCACAAGTGAATGTTTCCATTTTTCTCTGTCAAAGTTACTCAACAATTCTGTAGAGGGTTTCTAATAAGCTTACCGCTAACGTGAGTGTATGCGTCCGTAGCTGGGCGTAGGAGGGCTTGCTAAGGCCGCAGGCCGGCAAGACCGACCAGGAGCTAACGTGCATACAACCATCGCGGTGAAACGAAGATAACACTTTCATTTTACACTACACCCCAGCTATGGCGCATACACAGTGTGCTTGTTGCACAACTAAGATAAAGGTACGTAGAATGTAGAATTAGGAAGCTGTGATGATTATTTTTGCTAATGCAAGGACACAAAAGCTATCAGGAGAAGTTGTACACGAATTTT
>JANNCC010000065.1:0-10041 GCA_031386125.1 Chitinophagaceae bacterium | reverse complement strand
CGCACCTTGTATGGCAGCACCTACAGCTACTACTTCATCCGGGTTCACCCCACGGTTTGGTTTTTTACCAAAGAATTTTTCTACTATCTCCAGCACTTTTGGAATACGGCTGCTACCTCCTACCATTATCACTTCATCAATTACTGATGCTGCTAATCCTGCATCTTTCAATGCTGCTTCGCAAGGTTTTAAACAACGGGCAAATAAATTATCAGCAAGGCTTTCAAATTTTGCTCTTGTCAATTTTTTTACCAAGTGCTTCGGCACACCATCTACTGCTGTTACATACGGCAGGTTAATTTCTGTTTCGGTAGAAGATGATAATTCTACTTTTGCTTTTTCAGACGCTTCTTTCAAACGTTGTAAAGCCATCGGGTCTTTGCGCAAATCAATGGCTTCATCTTTTTTAAATTCATCAGCCAGCCAATCCATTATTACTTTATCAAAATCATCACCACCTAAGTGTGTATCACCATTGGTTGATTTTACTTCAAATACTCCGTCGCCCAATTCCAGTACAGAAATATCAAACGTACCACCACCCAAGTCAAACACAGCAATTTTCTGGTCATGTTTTCCTTTATCCAAACCATACGCTAAGGCTGCTGCGGTTGGTTCGTTCACAATCCTGCGAACATTCAACCCGGCTATTTCACCAGCTTCTTTCGTTGCTTGTCTTTGTGCATCGTTGAAGTAAGCAGGCACGGTAATCACCGCTTCTGTCACTTCATGGCCGAGGTAATCTTCAGCGGTTTTCTTCATTTTTTGAAGTACCATCGCCGATATTTCCTGTGGCGTATATAACCTGCCATCTATGTCAATCCGGACGGTATTATTGTCACCTTTTGCCACTTTATAACTCCAGTGGCTTATTTCTTCCGTTACTTCATCAAACTGGCGGCCCATAAAACGCTTTACCGAGCTGATGGTATTATGCGGGTTAGTGATGGCCTGACGTTTGGCCGGGTCACCCACTTTACGTTCGCCATTTTTCAGGAAAGCCACTACAGACGGGGTTGTGCGACGACCCTCGTCGTTGGCAATTACCACCGGTTCGCCATTTTCCATTACGGAAACGCAGCTATTGGTGGTTCCTAAGTCAATTCCTATAATCTTTGCCATATTGTTATGTTTTAATGAGTTCGCTATAGGTAGTCAATGATTATGCCGCCGGGTGGGTAAATGCAAAATTGTCAGTCTGATTTTTATCAGGCTGCCAGCTCCAGCTCCCTGATTGGGCTGATCTTGCGACGCACAGCCTGCACTGGGATTGTGAAAGTGTTGAGGGTTGAGTTCGCTAATCATCTTTTTTAAAAACCACAGAGACACGGGGACACCGAGTCACACGGAGAAGCCTTGTGACTCGGTGTCCCCGTGGTTTGCTTTATAATGAGCAAGATTCAATAATTATCTTTCTCTAATCCGCCTTAATTTTAAAGCACAAAACAACTAACATGGCCAACTCCATTTCCGACAAGTTAAAGATCAAAACAAAGTTCACTTTACTAACTCTGAATGCTCCCGCCAATTTCAAAAAAGGATTGCTTGGCTTGCCAGCAGGGGTAAAAATTACCGATACTGGTGCAGCTTATGACCAGGTGCATTGGTTTGTATTGAACAAGGCACAAATGGAAAAGGAAATGAGTAAAGTGATGAAGCTGGTAAAACCAGCAATAACTGTGTGGGTGTATTATCCAAAAGGCACCTCCAAAATGCAAACAGATCTGACAAGAGATAAAGGATGGGATTGTTTACTGGCTGAAGGCGATAAACTTACCTGGATAAGTTTGATTTCATTTGATGATACCTGGAGTGTGTTTGGTTTCCGGGCAAAGAATGATGCTGACCGAAAAAAGGAAGCCAAACCAAAAGTGGAAAGAGAAATTTTTAATTGGGTGAACCCGGCGACGAAGGAAGTAAGACTGCCGGATGAACTTACCGCTGCACTGAAAAAGAATAAAAAACTAGAAACCTGTTTTCATGCACTTGCTTTCAGCCATAAAAAGGAATACATCGAGTGGATAGTAACAGCCAAAAGAGAGGAAACGAAAACAGAAAGAATTAAAGGAACGATTGAAAGATTAAGTAAAGGTTGGAAAAACCCTGCCAATAGATAAAATGATTACTCTTAAAAGAACTAATAGCGAAGACAAAGATTTTCATGAACTGGTGATGTTGCTGAATAAAGACCTTCAGGACAGGTATGGTGCCATACAGGATTTCTACAGCCGGTTCAATAGTATTAAAGACCTGCCCACTGTTGTGGTAGCTTATTATCAGGGGCAGCCTGTTGGTTGTGGTTGTTTCAAGCAATTTGATGACGGCTCTGTGGAAATCAAAAGAATGTATGTATCTAATGAACAAAGGGGAAATGGAATTGGCACCACTATACTTGCTGAATTGGAGAAATGGGCTGCTGAATTGAAGATGGATTCAATAGTGCTGGAGACCGGCAATAACCAACCGGAAGCAGTACACTTATATGGAAAGATGGGTTACAATGTAATTCCGAACTACGGCCAGTACAGCGGTATGGAGACCAGCATTTGCATGAAAAAAGAATTAAATTGACAATGAATTGCAATTAACTACTGACATATATCAACGCATTGTTGCCGCCAAAGTTTATATTGATGAGAACTACCATGCAGCAATAGACCTGGAACAAATATCAAAGCAAGCATTCCTTTCCCGTTTTCATTTTCACCGGATATTTACAAGGGTATATAAAAAAACACCTCATCAATATCTTACCCAAATACGACTGGATGCTGCGAAAGAAATGCTAACTAAAGAAGGCATCAGCATCACCTATGTATGTAACAGTATTGGGTTTGAAAGCCTTGGTTCATTCAGCAGCCTGTTTCGGAAACAAAGTGGTTATTCCCCACAGTACTACCGGAATATTGCCTGGCTAAAAAAGAAATTAGCGAAAGAAGAACCTAAGCGGTTTATTCCGCATTGTTTTATTGAGCAGTATAAGTTGGCTAAGTAGGCTTTTAAGGCAGCTTAATCTTTTAATTAATTGCTTCCTTTTAACAACGCCAGTTATAAAAAGGTGTATTCCCCTTTTATTTCAGGTGTAATCCCTGTTAAAAATTATCCTCATTTTTTTTTCTTGCACCGAACTAAAACCAGGTGGTGATGCAGACGAAAGCCTGCCTGGCCGATCCACCATTCAATAACACTCAAATTTTTAATTATGAAAAAAATTACTGTCGCTTCCCGGATCATTACTATTTTTTGGGTTGTATTAAATAGCAAAATCTTAATCCCTCTCTATCAAAAATCAAAATTGCATATTTTGTTTTTAAAAAAAGGAGTCTTTGGTTTTATAACTATAATACTCTTCTCCTCAACTATCATGTCGCAAACACCTGCCACTGCCCTGTCTTTTGACGGTAATGATGATTACATAACAATGGGAAATCCGGCACAATTAAGCTTTCCAACTCAATCGGTAACATTACAAGCAAGTGTTTATCCCACCGGACCAGGGACACCTGTTGGTGGCGGCATGATCATTAACAAAGAAGGCGAATACGAAATAGCCCGGTGGCCTGATGGTTCATTGCGCTATGCAATAGCTCTTTCCGGAGCCAACTGGTTTTGGATAAATACGGGAATAAATATTCCATTAAATGTATGGACGCAGGTTACGTTTCAATACAACAGGGATTTAAACAACATATCAGTTTATATAAACGGGATTTTATCTTACAGCAACCCAACATTTGGAAATATTACTGATGCAGAACCGTCACTGGATGAATTCAGAGTTGGCGGCAGGCAACTGGAAAACACACAACATTTTGAAGGCTCAATTGATGAAGTAAGAATTTGGGGCAGAGCATTGAGTGAAGTTGAAATACAAAATAATTTAAACTGCGAGTTAACAGGTACACAAACAAATTTAGTAGCCTATTATAAGTTGAATGCAGGGTTTGTAAATCAAAATAACGCTGGAATAATAACCGCAACCGATGCAAGTGGAAATAATTTAAATGGGATACTTAGCGATTTTGCATTAACGGGATCAGCTTCCAACTGGACAACAGGATCTGTAACAGCAACCTGTTTTTCCTGTACAAGCTCAATGAGTGTGTCTTTAGGAGTTGACAGATATGTGTTATATGGAGCACTAGGCTACACTGGTTGTGCTACTTTAACCCCGATTATTACTCAAGGCACAGCCCCATTCATTTATTCATGGACAAGCTCTGATGGAGCATTTAATGGCTCTGCCACACCTTCAATTAACCCTTGTAATACAGCTGAAGTTGTACGGACATATACTGTTTCTGTTACTGATGCAAACGGTTGTACCGCCACCTCATCGGTTAATCTCACATTTATTAATATATCCTGCTCAAACAATGGAAACAATGTGAAAGTAAAAGTTTGTCATCGCCCCCCTGGTAATCCAACCAACTGCAAGACGATTTGTGTTTCTGTTAATGCATACCAAACGTTGTTGAACAGTGGTTCTTATTTGGGTGAATGCCTTCCACTATGTGAAACTCCTACTTATGCCCGTTCTGGAGCTACTTCTATTTCCGAATATATTGTCAGGGATGAATTGTTTTCAGTAAAGTTGATGAATAACCCTGCAGCAACATTCTTCAGGATTTATGTATCTGGCGGCAATATGTATGACCAGGTTACTATCAGAATTACGGATATAAACGGAAGGCTGATGGAACAAAAAAATTATAATACATCAAATACCGAAATAGGGGTTGGAAGCAACTTTATCCCCGGTATATATTTAGCAGAAATTACACAGGGGCAAAACCGAAAAACAATAAAGCTGATAAAACAGTAATAAAAAAAGCATCGTAAAGGGCTGGATATTTATCCGGCCCTTTTAAAAATCCGGTAGCAAAAAAGCAAGATTCAAGAAACTACTCTCCTCTTTCCTTCTTACTTTTAGTTTCTAAAACAGAAACCAATGGTAACAAAATTCTCCCACACTACCCTTTTCGTTCTTGACCAGGAAAAAGCTTATAATTTTTATGTAAACATACTTGGCTTTAAAGTAAACACCGATGCCACAATGGAAAGTGGTTATCGCTGGCTTACTCTCAATGCACCGGATCAACCTGATCTTGAAGTGGTGCTGATGCCTGTGCTGCATGAAAGCATGATAAAAAGCGATACCTGCCCCGATGGGTTTGATGAAGAAAGCAGGAATGCCTTTAAAGTATTACTGGAAAAAGGAATAATGGGTGCTGGTGTACTATATACTACTGATTGCCGTGCCAGTTATGAAGAACTAAAATCAAAAGGTGTCAGCGTCACTGAACCTAAAGAGCAATTCTATGGAACTGAGTGTGTGGTAAAAGATGGTTGTGGCAACTGGTTTAGCATGACACAGCCGACGGAAAAGTAATAATGGAACGCAAAAAGCAAAAAAGATGAATAAAGTCCGTGACATACATCCCGACTTTCTTTTCCATTTGGAATTTAAGGAGCAGCCACTAATCGAACTGTTTAAAGACCTGAGAGAATACATACTTGAAATTTATCCTGACAGTAACGAATTGCTGTATCAGACCCATGCCTTAACAGCTGTATTCTCAATTTCAGATAAATTAGGTGACGCATTTTGCATGATACCCATTTATTCCAATCACCTGAACTTAGGTTTCAATAAAGGAACGTTGATTAAAGACCCGCATAAACTGCAGGCGGGAACAGGAAACCTGATAAGGCACATTCCTGTAACGGCACCATCTGACTATAGAAACAAAAAAGTAAAAGACCTTGTAAAATCAGCGGTTGATTTTGCGAAGAAGGATATGGAGAAGGAAACTACATCCACCGGCAAAACGATCTCGAAAATTAAAAAAATATAAATCCGGGCTACAGTTCCGGCTTTTTACAAGTCATAATATCTTCACAATTCCTTTTCTATTCTTTAGCTATTTTTGACTATCAATCACCAGCATGAAAAGAAAAGGAATTCTTGTTTTATCCGGATTACTCTTTGTCGTAACGTCTTATTCTCAAAAAATAAATCCAGAGAACCCTGACTTATCTCCCGGTAACTTCAAGTTAGATTCATTACCCAATTCTGAAATAAATATACCAATCCAGATAAACCTGAAGCCGGTATTTGCCATGGCAGAGAAAAGTGTGGACACTATGTTTACCTCACCCGGCTATCCCGATGGCTGGATGCAGGAAGGATGTGCCACCCGGTTCAAATATGTTTTTCGCCGCAGCAAGTTGCAGATGAAAGTCACGGGTATGTCTATGAATCTTGGATTCACCGGTTTTTATAAAATTGTTGGTTCTACCAGAGTTTGTGTTAATGGTACGGTGGTTTCTCCCTGGACACCGGCCTGCCGTTGTGGTTTTGGCAGCGAAGGAGAAAGAAGGGTGAATGTTTCTTTCTCCAATTCGTTAAGCATTCAGCCTGACTTTAAGGTAAAATTGGCGATCAAAAGAAATGAACCGGAGCCATTGGATAAATGTGAAGTCTGCTTTTGGGGACAGGATATTACCAAACAAGTGATGAAAGGATTGACAGCAGAACTGGATGCTGCCAAAAAGGATTTGGAAAAAAGTTATGGAAACGTTGATATGAAACCCCGTTTTCAGCAGGTGTGGAACCAGTTGAACAAAGTGTATAATATTTATGGATTGGGCTGGTTGAAAATCAATCCGCAGAAAATCCGTATCAATAATTTGTTTGCACTGAATGATTCGCTGAATATTTTTCTGGGGTTATCGGCTAAACCGGTTATCGGTTTTGAAAAGCCTTCAGAACAAACATCGGCTATACCTAACCTCGGCTCATTCAGCCGCCAGCCCGGTTTCAGCATTTTCCTGGATGCGGTGCTCAGTTATGATTCCTTAAGCAATATCATGAACCAAAACCTGGTGGGTAAAGAGTTTGATTTTAAAAAAGCCTTTATCAAAAAGAAATTCATTATTGATGAATGTAAAATATATGGCGGCGGTTTTGAGAAGATGATTATTAAGATAAAGTTCTCCGGCACCAATAACGGGGTTGTCTATCTTGTTGGCAAACCCGTTTATGACAAGGATAAAAAAACCATAGAAATAGCTGATATTGATTTCGACATCAAATCTAAAAACGTATTGCTTGGTTCTGCCGACTGGATATTTGATAAAAAAATTACCAAAGAGATAAGTAAAAATGCCCGGTTTGAATTGGGGGCCTACATTGACACAGCCAAACTCAGCATCAATAAAGAACTGAATAAGGAATGGGTAAAAGGCATCCGCAGCTATGGGAGTATCAAAGACATTTCACTGATTGGTATTTATCCGATGCAGCAACACCTGATTATCAGGAGTAATTGTGCCGGTGATTTATCTGTGAAAGTGGAGTCAATCAATTTTAGTCTGTAGTTTCTTCGTCCGGGTCGCCGGCTTTAAATGAAAAATTTCTCTGCGCTACATAACTAAACACTACAACGATTGAAATCGTAAGAACCTGTGCCAGCACGGGGTAAATATGGAATTTCTCCACAAAAACTTTTAGCAGGATATAATTCAGAGCAAGATTAAAAAGGCAGATCATAAAATAGCGGAACAACTGTATCCGCCCTTTCATTTTTGAATCGCTGAACACCACATATTTCGACATAAAGAAGCCCACAGGGAAAGTGATGCAAAACGACACTATCAATGCGGCAATGTGGCCCTCGAAGGCATAAAAGCCGAAATGAAACACTCTTTCAACAAAAATGTACTTGAAACTGATGTAGTAGATGATAAGTCCGAGCAAAGTGTTTCCACCGCCAGAAGCGGCATAGCGGAATGTTTGCAGGCTCATCAATTTCTTAAACGGAGGGTAAAAGAAATCAATGATGGGCAACACCAGGTCTCTTGCACTATGGATATGTTTTCGCAAAGCAGGGCAAAGTAATTGAAACAAAGACCAAATGCCAAATTCCAATCGTAAATTCGTTGCTAAATTAGTTCAGGGAATGAGTATTGTAAGCCAGCTAAAATCACTTGTAGTAAAAGAATTAAAGAATTTGTACGGGCAGAATTTCCGGGAAGCCGAATTAACCATCAACAATACCAAGTCTGAGTTTGAAGGTGATTATACACTGGTATTGTTCTCTTTTGTAAAGCAATTAAAGAAATCGCCGGAGCAGTTGGGCAATGAAATTGGTGAGGCATTGGTAAATGCCAATCCGGATATCCTTACTGCTTATAACGTCATTAAAGGGTTTTTGAACCTGACGATTGCTGATAATTACTGGATAAATTTTCTTCAGGTAAATTTTGGTGATGGAGAATTTGGTCGTAAACCGGCTAATGGCCAAAAAGTAATGGTGGAATACTCCTCACCTAACACCAACAAACCAATACACCTTGGTCACCTGAGAAATAATTTTTTGGGCTGGAGTGTGGCGCAGATATTAAAAGAAAGCGGTTACGAAACAATTAAAAGTTGCATCGTTAATGATAGGGGCATTCATATCTGCAAAAGCATGATTTCATGGCAACTGTTTGCTAATGGGGCTACGCCACAATCCACCAATACAAAAGGCGACCATTTTGTGGGTGAGTATTATGTCAAGTTTAATGATGAATATAAAAAGCAGGTGGAAGAATTAGTAACCGGCGGAATGAAAAAGGAAGAAGCCGAGAAAGAAGCTCCCATAATGAAAGGCACACAACAAATGCTGCTTGATTGGGAAAATAGCAAACCAGATGTTATTGAGTTATGGAAAACAATGAATGGATGGGTATATGAAGGGTTTGATGTGACTTATAAACGTATCGGCAGCGACTTTCAGAAAATGTACTATGAAAGTGAAACTTACCTGCCCGGTAAGAGATTTGTGGAAGAAGGTTTGAAAGAAGGCACATTTTTTAAAAAAGAAGATGGCAGCGTTTGGATTGATTTAACCGACGAAGGATTAGATGAAAAATTAGTATTAAGAAAAGATGGCACTTCAGTTTACATTACTCAGGATTTAGGATTAGCCCAGGAGAAATATGAAGATTTCAAATATGACGAGAGTATTTATGTGATAGCTGATGAACAAAATTATCACATGAAAGTGTTGAAACTGATTTTGAAGAAACTGAGTAAGCCATATGCAGATGGTATTTATCACTTAAGTTATGGCATGGTAGAACTTCCTTCCGGAAGAATGAAAAGTCGGGAAGGAACAGTGGTGGATGCAGATGATATGATAGAAGAAATGGTGAATGTGGCAAAGAATAAAACAGAAGAGCTGGGAAAAGTAAAAGATTTTACTGAAGCAGAACTGGTGGAATTGTATGATATCATTGCACTGGGGGCTTTGAAGTTTTTCCTGCTGCGGGTTGACCCTAAAAAGAGAATGATTTTTAATCCGGAAGAGTCTATAGATTTTCATGGCTTCACCGGGCCGTTTGTGCAATATACTCATGCAAGGATTAAATCTATACTTCGTAAACAAGCTGCGAACTATGAGTTACAAGTTTCGGATTCACTGTTGAAATTGGAAAAAGAGCTTATTATTTTATTAGAACAATACCCGGGTATTATTGAACAGGCAGTTGCAGAACATAATCCTTCGGTTATTGCTATTTATGTTTTCACCCTGGCCAAGTCGTTTAATACATTCTATACAGAACATTCAGTGATGAATGCAGAATCGGAAGAAAAGAAACAACTCAGGCTGCAGCTTGCTGAAATGACAGCGAATGTGATTGCTTCGGCAATGAGTTTATTGGGAATAAAGGTGCCAGAAAGAATGTAGAGTTTGTTACTATTGACATACTCAATAATCAGCTTATGAAAAGAGGCAGTTTTATTGTAGGAATGTTTCTTGTCCCTATTATTTTTATTTTAATCGGAATCGGAGCAGAAATAGATTTTTTACTTAAAGGTGGCCTGTTTATCTTTTTGTTTTTCATAGTTCTCGGAGTTTTTTATGGCCAAGACAAGTTTAATAAACGGTAGCAAACACTTCCTAAATAAAAAAGCAGACATAAAATAAATTTATGACTGCTTCAACTGTTTAAAGATGGCTCAAGACTCCAGAATAACGACTCTCCTGC
>JANNCC010000167.1:0-7202 GCA_031386125.1 Chitinophagaceae bacterium | reverse complement strand
AATGTTAGCCATTTTGTAGTAGAAAGAAGTACTGATGGTGTAAACTACAGCGATGCAGGAATGGTGTTTGCTTATGGTAACACTACTGCAAAATCTGATTATGCCATTGCAGATAATATCAGCAATATACAGTCAGGTATTATTTACTACAGATTACGTTCTGTAGATGTGGATGGTAAAACACAATACTCTGATGTTCGCATCATAAGAATAAGCAAGCAGGCGGAAAACAATATTACTATTGCTACATACCCTAATCCTGCAACCAGTGAAGTACGTATCACTATCCCTGCTAACTGGCAGAACAAGAAAGTAGTTTACGAAGTGTTTAATGCTAACGGCCAGTCAGCTAAGAAGATGGAGACTGCAAGTAGTGGACAGACAGAAACAGTGAATGTGAGCAACTTAAACAGCGGTCTGTATATAATAAAAGTGACTTGCGAAGGACAAACAGCACAACAAAAGATTGTAAAGCAATAAGATATTTACTATTGAGGGGTTCCGGCCGTCCCGCTACAAGCGGGGCGGTTTTTTTATTTTAATAATTTGGTTTATATTATAAACTATTTTATGTTTGTGCCCCAAATATGAATTTTGCTATGCGACACATGAGAATTAGTTTATTGATTTTGTTTCTTGCAGGCCTGTTTCAAACAGCAGCAGGGCAGGTTGCTATAAAAGGTGTGATAAAGGATAACAAAGCGAAACCAGTTGCTGGTGTCAGTATTTCTATAAAAGATAGCTATGATGGTGGCACATCCGACTCTACCGGAAAATATTCTTTTAAAACAACAGAGAAAGGTGAACAACTGTTGGTGATAAGTTCAATCGGGTATAAAACAATTGAACAGAAAGTAAAATTAGAAGGTAGTCCTTTGGTTATTGATGCTATATTGAAAGAAGAAATTAGCGAATTGACAGCAGTTGTTCTTTCTGCTGGCACTTTTGAAGCCAGCGACAGAAAAAGAGCCGCTGCTGTTTTAGACCCGATTGATATTGTAACGACTGCCAGTGCCAACGGCGATATTACAGGAGCTTTAAAAACATTGCCCGGCGCACAACAGGTAGGAGAGAGTGAGGGGCTTTATGTTCGTGGTGGCACAGCTGCAGAAACAAAAACTTTTATAGATGGTACACTGGTAAATAATTTCTTTTATAGCAGCGTCCCCAATATTGCACAGTTTGGCCGGTTCTCTCCTTTTATATTTAAAGGAACAGTTTTTAGTACCGGTGGATACTCTGCTTTATACGGGCAGGCTCTTTCATCTGCACTAATACTGGAATCTATTGATTTACCTGAGCAATCTTCTGCTAACGTAGGTATAACAGTGCTGAGTGCTAATGCGGGTATTCAGCATCTTGCAAAAGACAAAAAATCTTCCTGGGGTTTTGGCTATGGCTACACAGACCTTAGCCTCGCATTTGCCCTTATCAAACAGAAGCAGGACTTTTCGAAAGTACCCACTTACCACAACCTGGATGCTAATTTCCGTTTTAAAACATCCAAGACTGGCATGCTGAAATACTATGGCTACTTTAGCAGCAATAAATTAGCTTTTACTACTAACAGCATTGACTCACTAGGCTACTTAGATAAGTTTGCTATCGGCAATAAAAACTTCTATCATAACCTTGCCTGGAAGGAGAACCTCGGCAAGGGATGGAAACTAAGTACAGGGTTTTCATATAGCAATAATAAAGACGACATCAATAGCAACATGCAAAACGGGAATAAGCAGGATGTTGTATTGACAAATCTGGAGTTTAAAAAATTTCAGATTGAAACCCAAGGAAATTATTTTAATGCAAAGTTTGTAGTGGAGAGAAAATTGAAAGGGTTAAGTGCTTTTCGTTTTGGGACAGAATATAATCTTGGCAATGACAAATCCATTTATACAGCATATGATGGGCAAAAATATCCGGATACAATAAAGGGACATGTAAATGCCGTATTTGGTGAAGCTGATGTGTATGCTACCAATTCTTTGGCATTGAAAGGTGGATTCCGCATTGAGTACTCTTCCCTGCTTGATAAAACAAACATAGCACCCCGGTTTTCTATTGCCTATAAATTAGGTAAGGGTAGCCAGGCATCTGTTGCTTATGGCATTTTCTTCCAGGATCCAGAAAGAAGATACTTGCCTTCACCAAACGGGTTGAGTTTTATGAAAGCTACTCATTATATAGTACAGTATCAGAAAGTGGCTAACGGTCAATCATTCCGTGCAGAAGTGTTTTACAAAAAATATGACGATCTGGTAAAAACCGGAAACGTCAACTTCAGGGAATCTGCTGTCAATAATAATGGCTTTGGCGATGCAAAAGGAATTGAGTTTTTCTGGAGGGATAAAAAATCTATTAAAGACCTTGACTACTGGATTTCTTACTCCTACTTAGATACTAAACGGGATTTTTTGAACTTCCCTTTTGCAATCACACCAAATTTTGCAGCCAAACATACCAGTTCATTAGTAGTGAAAAAATTTGTACAAAAAATAAAAACCAACTTAAATTTCGCTTATAATTATGCCAGCGGTCGTCCTTATTATAATATTCAGGAAGATGGCAATAATTATAAGTTTAATGACAGGGGGACGATTCCAGATTATCACAACGTAAGTTTTTCGCTTAACTACCTGCCGTCTATTGGTAAGAAGGATGCAAAATCTTTTGCAGTATATGTGTTCCAGGTAAGCAATATCTTCAACATTAAGCAAACCTATGGCTACACCTATTCTTATAACGGCTACCGTAAAGAAGCCATTGTGCCAACATCAAGAATGTTTGTATTCATTGGCGCCTTTATAAGCTTTGGCGTTGATAGGAGTGATGAGGTAATTAATAACGGGTTATAAAAAGCTAAAATAAATGTATATGGAACAGTATTCAAAAACCCCGGAAGAAAAAGATGACAGGTTGTGGGCTATTGCAAAAAAGAGGGCTGGTTTTAAAAGAGACCTGGTCACTTACATTGTTATTAATGCTTTTTTATGGCTAATCTGGCTGTTTACTAATAAAGGAAGGTATTCTGAAGGGGTTCCCTGGCCAGTTTGGCCAACAGCAGGTTGGGGTATTGCAATCGTAATACAATATTTTGAAGCATTCAAATATCCTAAGGAAAATTCGGCTGAAAAAGAATACGAAAAGTTGAAGCAACAGAACAAATAAATTAATCACTAATAAAACACCAACAATGAAAAAAAGTCTTTCTTTAATTGTCGCATCATTAATGCTGACAGTAACATTTGCGCAAAGTGAAAAATACACCAAGGCTATGGAAGCATTGGTACCTGTAATTGACACTAGCCGTGATCATGCTGCATTGATAGATCTGAGTAATTCTTTTGAACGTATTGCCAATGCTGAAAAAACACAATGGCTGCCTTTCTATTACGCTGCTTTAGCAAATATCAATGCCGGGTATTCTTTTACCATGGATGGTGGCTTCGGTGATAAAAGTGCTGATATTGATCCGCTGGCAGACAAAGCGGAAGAATTATTAAATAAGGCAGAAACATTAAGCAAAGATAATTCTGAAATATGGGTAGTTAAAAAAATGCTTGCTTCGGTAAGAATGATGGGCAATCCGATGGCCCGGTTTCAAGAGTATGGCCCGATAGCAACAGCAGCATTGGAAACAGCAAAGAAGCTAAATGCAGATAATCCAAGAGTATATTTATTGGAAGGGCAGGATTTGTTTTTTACACCGGAACAATTTGGGGGTGACAAACAAGAGGCTAAAAAAAGATTTGAAACAACTATCAGCAAATTTGAAATTCATAAAGCTGAAAGTAGGGTACATCCAAACTGGGGTTTGGGACAAGCAAAATATTTTCTTTCCGAAATAAAGTGATTATACTGGTTTGTTAGATTTGCCCCGGTATAAACCGGGGCAAATTTTCATTTTAAATCAATACCGATGCAACAGGAAAATTTTTCACCCGAACAAAGTCTGCAGCTTATCCAATCCATGATAAGCAAGACAAAACAGGATATGTCTGATAACAGTATCTACTTTCTTGTTTGGGGCTGGCTTACTTTTTTTGCCAGTACCGGACAGTTTATATTAAAGCATCTTCTTAATTACGAGAAGCATTACTTAGTATGGTCGGTAGTTATCATCGGAATTGTATTTTCTCTTTACCAGGGTAGGAAAGAAGAAAAAAGCAGCAGGGTGAAAACTTATGTAGATGAAAGTATGGGACACCTGTGGCTGGGATTGGCAATTAGTTTTTTTGTATTGGCGGTGATACTCACTAAACTAGGCTGGGGTACTGTGGCGTTTCCTTTTTTCATTATGCTGTATGGGCTTGGCACATTTGTGTCAGGTAGTATTATACGATTTAAGCCATTAATTATTGGTGGTATTTTAGCCTGGGCATTGGCTATTGGTTCTACATTCGCAAGTTATGATTACCAGATGTTGTTCGGTGCAGCGGCTATTTTAATCAGCTATATCATACCAGCCTATTTGCTTCGTTCCAGAAATAAAACTGTCAACCAATAATATTTTTGTTATGACACAACCAGAAAAGCAATTAACAGAAAAAGAAAGCCTTGATCTTATTGCACAAATGATAAACAAGGCAAAAGATGCCTGTCATGATACGGGCATTGCAGCGATAATGTGGGGAGCTGTTATAGCTGTATGTGCATTAGTAAGGTTGTCTGAACTGCATTTCGGCTACGAGCTGCCTTTTGACATTTACTGGCTTACGTTTGCAGCAGTGATACCCCAGATTTATTTTAGTATCAAAGAAAAAAAGAATAGAAAGGTAAAAGCATACGGAGATGCCTTTTATGATTACTTATGGATTGGGTTTGGTATTTGTATTTTTCTGATGATATATATTACTGGTTCCATGCACAATGAATGGAAGCAGGCGGCTATAGAGTTTAACAAACTAACCGGACAGTCAACTTCTTTCAGGCTATATGAATTTAATTCATCATTTTTCCTGTTATTATATGGCTTGCCAACATTTGTTACCGGTGTAGCTATGAAATTTAAGCCTATGCTATGGGGCGGCTTATTTTGCTGGATATGTTCTATCGTCACCATTTATACCACTATAAAGATTGATTTGATTTTAATTGCCTTGTCCTCCATTTCTGCCTGGTTTATTCCTGGTATTATTATGGAAAGAGATTACAGAAAAGCAAAAAAGGAATTAGCACAGGCCAATGTTTAAAGATCTTGATCCCATATTACATTCGCAGCTCCGGTTGGGTGTTATGTCACTTCTTATCAGTGTGAAGGAAGCGGAATTTACTTTCATCAGGGAGAAAACAAACTCTACGGCTGGCAACCTGAGTGTGCAAATTCAAAAACTAAAAGAGGCAGGCTATATTGATGTAACAAAACAGTTCAAGGATAATTATCCGCTGACAGTTTGTAAAATAACAAAGCAGGGTATTAAAGCTTTTGAAGAGTATGTACGTAACCTGCAATCTTATTTTGGCAAAGGAAACTGAAGCAGGTTTGTTTCTCAACCGCTTCAGGGTTGAATAAAAACGAGAAAGCCCCTTAGACAAGGGGCTCTTTCTCAATTGGTACTCTAAGTGTATAAAAAATTAACGAAGATTACCCCTCAAATATTTTTTATTGCGAACCGGCTGCAGCACTAACTGTGACATCGATTCTTCTTTTTTCGGTGTAAGAATTTTTTCAATTACTTTTTTCAGGCGGCTATATGCTGCGTTCAATTCTTTTTTTACTGACTTAGCCATGCTGTTTGTTTTAAACGGTTGGGTTAATTTCCACCACTGCAGAATACTCTGTCTGGCGGTTCTTATTAATCAACTTGATGCGGTATAAAACTTTTTGGTTGCCTGCCTTTTCATAAAACTGGTAGTTGCCGGTTGCCGGTTTATCTGTTCCAAACACAAGGGCAGCCATCAAAAAATTTTTCCCATCGGTACTTTTTTCCACTTCAAACTGATCGGCGGTTTCATTTTCCCCTACCACCCAGTTGAGAACAACTTTATGATTGCTGATACTGCCGTCAAGACTTATTAATTTGGCCGGTGTTACAGAAATGGTGGTGGTGGAAAAAGATGTCGGGCTTGCAAAAGGGGCTATATCTGATTGTGCATGGGTGGGATGGTACATTATCCTCAATGCAACGATGATTACGAAGGCGGTGAATTTTGTCATTTCTTAGGGGTTTGAATTAAAGTTTTCAAAGTTGCCCACAGAAATATTGGATGTTTATTTTCGGTTGAAAGCTATACCAGTTGTAAATAACTACTTTAAATGAAACCGTACCAGAGTCGGGAAAAGTGAAGAATCAGGTACGGATACTTAACGTAGTTTTACGAGGGTATATGTGGTTTTCCGAATCGAAAACAAACCTAATATTTGAGTGTTATAAATGCAAGCATTTTCAAATAAATCTTTTCATAAAGATTAAAATACTTTGATGGCAGGGCTAACCTTGTGATACATTTGCCTTAATAATCAACGATGAACGCAGTTATACAGATTAAGCATCTGACCAAAGAATTTAAAGAAGTAAAAGCCGTGAACGACCTTTCCTTTACTGTAGAGGAAGGACAGGTGTATGGCTTCCTCGGTCAAAACGGGGCAGGTAAATCTACGACCATCCGGATGCTGCTTACCTTGATAAAACCAAGCTCGGGTGAAATAGAGATATTTGGATTGAATTTGCAAAAGCACCGCAAAGAAATTCTTCGACAGGTCGGGGCTATCATTGAACGGCCCGATTTGTATAAATACCTTACTGCACTGGAGAACCTGAGAATTTTTGCTGCTATGAGTGGAGTAAAAGTTGCTGAAAAAAAACTGATGGATCAATTGAAAATGGTGGGATTGGCAGACAGGGCAAACAGCAAAGTAAAAACGTACTCGCAGGGTATGAAGCAACGATTGGGTATTGCCACCGCATTGGTGCATGATCCAAAACTTATCATTCTGGATGAGCCTACCAACGGATTAGACCCGCAGGGAATTGCTGATGTAAGAAATCTTATTCTGCAATTGAGTAAAGAGATGAACAAAACATTACTCATCTCATCTCATCTGTTAAGCGAAATGGAATTGATAGCAGACTCCATGATAATTATTGATAAAGGGAAGAAAGTAGTGGAAGGGAAGGTGAATGAACTGTTTGACCCGGCAGAGACATTGGTAGAGTTAAAAACGATGGATAATGTAGCAACATTTGAACAATTACAGCAAT
>JANNCC010000149.1:0-2151 GCA_031386125.1 Chitinophagaceae bacterium | reverse complement strand
CTTTATTGCTATGTACACAACGTATGCAGAAAGAAAAGTGGCGGCATGGCTGCAGGATCGCCGTGGACCAAACAGGGCAGGACCATTTGGTATTTTTCAACCTCTGGCAGATGGAGGTAAATTGTTTTTCAAAGAAGAAATCATTCCGTTAGCATCCAATAAATTTTTATTCATACTTGGTCCTGCATTGGCGATGATCACAGCGTTGCTGACCAGCACTGTTATTCCCTGGGCCGCACCATTTATAACGAAAGGTGGAAATGTGATTCCGATGCAGGTGGCCGATGTTGACATGGGGATTTTATTAGTATTCAGTATTGTAAGTGTGGGTGTATATGGAATAATGATTGGTGGATGGGCATCTAATAATAAGTTTTCGTTGATGGCGGCCATTCGTGGTGCTTCACAGATGGTGTCGTATGAACTGCCAATGGGATTATGCCTGATTGCAGTGTTGTTTATGACAGGCTCTTTACAAATGAGTGAGATAGTAAAAAATCAAGTAGACCATGGTTGGCATATTATTTATCAGCCGCTTGGTTTTATCATCTTTTTTGTTTGTGCATTGGCAGAATGTAACCGAACCCCCTTTGACTTAGCGGAAGCTGAAAATGAATTAAACTTTGGTTATCATCAGGAATATTCTTCCATGAAGTTGGGCTTTTACCTCTTTGCTGAATACATCAATATGTTTATCAGCAGTGCGGTAATGGTGACTTTATATTTCGGCGGTTATGATATTCCGTTTGTAAATGAAGCAAGCTGGGGATTAAATTCCTTCTGGATGACCGCCATCAGCTTTGGAGTAATAATGGCTAAGATATCTTTCTGTCTTTTTGTGTTTTTATGGATTCGGTGGACAATTCCCCGTTTCCGGTATGACCAATTGATGAACCTGGGTTGGAAAAAATTGATACCATTGGCATTGGTGAATATGATTATTACAGCGGCAATATTGTTATTGTTGAAGAAATAGGAAAAGTGCTTTAGTAAACATCCCCGCCTGGGCGGGGCGAATTAAGGAAACTAATAGACCTTCGGTCACAACGGAAGATGATAGTAGTAATGCAGGTGACAAAATATATATTTGCGAAAATTTAAAATTCCCCTTTAGGGGATAGGGACATGTTAACACAAAGAGCAAAAGAAGTTGACCGTAAACCGATGACTTTCCTGGAGAGTATTTATCTCTGGAATATCATGAAGGGCATGGGTATTACCATCAGTCACCTGTTTAAAAAGAAGGCGACAATTAACTACCCGGAGCAAACAAGAACATTTTCGAAAGTGTTCCGTGGTTTGCATGTGCTGAACCGTGATGCAGAAGGAAGAGAAAATTGCACCGCCTGTGGCTTATGTGCAGTGGCTTGCCCGGCAGAAGCCATTACAATGGAAGGGGCAGAGAGATTACCCGGTGAAGAGAGTTTGTACAAGGAAGAAAAATATGCAGCAAAGTATGAAATAAATATGCTGCGCTGTATTTTTTGTGGCTTGTGTGAAGAAGCTTGTCCGAAAGATGCGATTTATTTGTCGCAAACTTTTGCACCGGCCAATTATGGAAGAAAAGGATTTATATATAAGAAAGAAGATTTATTGATACCTCACCCGGTGAATGATAAAGAGGCGTATGAAAAAGCATTGGGTGATAAACCGGGTAAGAATTAAATAACCAAAATTATTACTTCCCTTTAGGGGATGGGGGCATGAACATTACACAAATACTATTCTGGTTTCTTTCAGTGGTGGCATTATTCAGTGCTTTGATGGTAATTACCAGCAAAAACCCTGTGTACAGTGTGCTGTGGCTAATTGTTACCTTCTTCTCTATTTCCGGACATTATATTTTATTGAATGCGCAGTTCCTTGCTATTGTAAACATCATTGTTTATGCCGGTGCCATCATGGTATTATTTCTGTTTGTAATAATGCTGATGAACCTGAATAAAGAAACCGAACCACAAAAGAACCGCTGGTTAAAGATGGCAGGTGCAGTGGCAGGCGGTTGCCTATTATTGGTACTTGTAGCTGCATTAAAAGATACCGATATTAAACAGCAACAGGCGTTGGTAAATGAAGGAAGTATTGGTTTGATTAAGAATTTAGGAAAAGAATTGTTTACAACATACGTAGTGCCATTTGAAATAAGCAGTG
>JANNCC010000139.1:0-20659 GCA_031386125.1 Chitinophagaceae bacterium | reverse complement strand
TCGGAATAACCGGAGAAGTCGAAATAGATTTGGATGGCAAACATGATTAAACCCACCCATGCTTCTAAACTGGAGAAGGAAGCCAATTCACCAAACGTTAATGCATGCCGGCCATCGCCCATGTATTTAGCAACGATCTCGGCCGCAATGTTTGCAATAACAACTTTTTTAAACAAGCCAATGCAAAAACGGGACACACCCAAACTGAAATCAGTCAGGTTTTCTTTCCGGCCATAAATTTCTTTTTCTACATGGGCATACCGGATAATAGGCCCGGCCACTAACGAAGAGAAAAGAGATACATACATTAAGAAGTTAGGAAAATTCCGTTGCGCCTTTATGTCGCCCCTGTACACATCAACCACATAAGAAATAGTATGAAATGTATAGAACGAAATCCCAAGCGGTAGTGCATAGCCCGGTGCCGAAAAGGAAGTGCCTAACAGAGAGTTTACCTGGTCAACTATAAATTTATCGTACTTAAAAGTGGCCAGCAGGGCAAGGTTAAAGATGACAGTAACCGTTACCCCAATCTTTGCCCACTTGGTACCCCGGTGTTTATCAATAAAAATAGAGTTGCCCCAATCGAAGAGGGAAGAAAGGATAAGTAATGATATCCAAATTGGTTCGCCCCAGCCATAAAAGGCCAGCGAAAAAACGATAAGCACCCAGTTTCGCCATTTTGGGTTTTTGGTGCTGTAATACAGCATCAGGCAAAGTGGTAGGAATATAAAAAGGAAAAGCAGGCTGGCGAAAACCATATGATGGGTTGGGAATATTTAGCTGCGTAAAATACTACTTTGCCTACTTATTCAAAATGAATGAGAGTCTTTTTTTAAAAAATACCATAAGTAGGGTATGAGTAAAGGTTTATCAAATGACAATATGTACCTTCACTCGCAAATAAATTTCACATGCAATTAACGGCAAAGCTCATTCAGTTACTCCCCCTTCAAACAGGTACAGGTAAAAACGGCCAGTGGAAAAAACAGGACATAATTGTTGAAACTGAAGGACAGTTTCCTAAGAAAGTATGTATATCTATCTGGGGTGATAAGATCAACGAAAGCCAGTTGCAGCTTGGTTCTCAACTTGCCATTTCATTTGATGTGGAAAGCCGGGAATACAATAGCAAGTGGTACACGGATGTAAAAGCCTGGAAAATTGAAGCTGCAGGGGCTGCAAAATCAACTACTAATGCCATTGATGGACAAGAATATTTTGATGAAGGGCAAATGGAGAATAAAGAAGACCTGCCTTTTTAAAACACAGCCACAGATTAGCTGTATCGCAGCTTTTTAGTGTGCTATAAAAATTCCCTGTATTAATTTGTGTTTATCCGTTTAATCTGTGGCTAAAATCACAACTCTTTTCTCAGCCTCGCCACCGGCACATTCAATTGCTCCCTGTATTTAGCAACAGTTCGGCGGGCAATATTGTATCCTTTTTCCTGTAGCAATTCGGTCAGACGTTCATCACTCAGCGGATGCTTTTTATCTTCTGCTTGTATCATATCACTCAGGATTTTCTTTACTTCCCGGGTAGAAACTTCTTCACCGCTGTCGGTGCTTAATGATTCGCTGAAAAAGAATTTCAACCGGTAAGTACCAAATTCAGTTTGAACAAACTTGCTGTTGGCCACCCGACTCACTGTCGAAATATCAAGATTTGTTTTTTCGGCAATATCTTTTAATATCATCGGGTTCAGCTCTGTCTCGTCACCGGTTAAAAAGAAACTGTACTGATGCTCCATAATAGCATTCATCGTACTTAGTAATGTATGCTGTCGTTGTTTGATGGCATCAATAAACCATTTAGCCGAATCAATTTTTTGTTTGATAAAAAGTACCGCTTCTTTCTGTCGTTTGTCTTTCTTGGCACCCCGGTCATATTCTTTGAGCATGTCCCGGTAGCCTTCGCTGATGCGGAGTTCGGGGGCATTGCGGCTGTTGAGGGTTAGCTCAAGCTTGCCAGCATTATTGATAATAAAGAAGTCGGGCACCACATAGTTTTCCGCTTTGTTCGCTTCTCCCACAGTACCCCCCGGCTTGGGGTTCAGCCGGATGATTTGCTGCATCACTTCCCGCAACTGGTCATCATCAAGGTTCAGGCCCCGCTGTATTTTTTCGTAATGCTTCTTAGTAAACTCATCAAAATATTTGGTGATAGCTTTAATGGCTATGTCAACAGGCTTGCTCGTTGCATGAGGCTGGCGGGCCTCATCTTTTAACCGGTAGAGTTGCAGTAACAAACATTCCTGCAAATTTCTGGCGGCCACACCTGCCGGATCGAATAACTGAATTTTCCGGATAATGGCTTCTACTTCTTCGTTAGTAGCAGTAATGTTTTGCCGGAAGGCAAGGTCATCCACAATGGCAGATGTTTCCCGTCTTAAATAACCGTCTTCATCAATGCTGCCGATTATTTGCTCTGCAATCACCTGTTCTTTCTCTTCTAATTTCAACAGACCGAGCTGATTAATCAGCAGTTCATAAAAACTGGCTTCTGTCTTAAAAGGGAGTTGGCGACCCTCGTCTTCTTCGGGGTAATTGTCATCCCTTAATTTATAATCACCCACTTCATCATCCCCCTCACTCACATATTCGCTTACGTCAATGTTTTCATATTCATCATTACTGCCGTCCTGCTCTTCATATTCCTCTTCTCCCGGTTCACTGAATTCATCTTTCATCTCATCGGCATCCTCATGTTTATCTTCATCCAGTTCCAGGGCGGGGTTTTCTTCCATTTCCTCTTTAATCCGGACTTCCAGGCTGGCCGTAGGTACCTGCAGCAGTTTCATCAGTTGAATCTGCTGAGGCGACAGTTTTTGAAGCATCCGCTGCTGTAAGCTCTGGCTAAGGGCCATGGTTCGTTCAGTTTTTGTTTACACTACAAAGCTGAAGGCGAGGTAGTGGTGGAAAGGAGGTTATAAAAAAATTCGGCTTTGCACAAAAATAATGCCGTAAATTTAGATACAAATAAATGAAATATGGTGCAACGGAGTTATTCTTTTCTTGTTGTGTTCCTGTTAATGTTTTCTGAGAGAATTTTTGGGCAGAAAATTTCGACGGGGGACACTATTTATATATTTAAACTCGATTGCCGTACAGGGTTTACAAACAACCCGTTTCAAAAAACATCCCAACGTCGGGATTGTATAAAACTGCCCCTTAATTATGAAAAGCTGGCAAATCCTGATTTTGAAAATCAGCTTAAGTTAGATTATCAACCTAAAGATAAAGCAGCTATAAAAAAACCGCTTTCTCCTTTTATACTTTTGAAGCCGGTAGCATTACCTTCTTACACAAACCATCTTGGGTTCTTCTGCAAAAAAGAATTGCAGTTGGATAAAATCACAAACGTTCCTATAAGGTTTCGCCTTGGTTCAATGGAGTATGTAAATTATATGGAGCAAAAGCCAAATGCGATAAAACCGCAATAAATAAATTACAACGATACGGACTGCTCACTCAGCACTTTTTTAATCACCGCCACCATCTTCTCTCCCTTTTCTTTTATCTGATCTTCACTCCATACTAAACTGATTGCAGTGGAAATACAACGACTCATCACCGCATCACTGGCAGCAAAATCTTTAGTAGCATGATGAACAACCTGTGCTTTCAAATCAGGATGCAATGAATTTAAAGTGATGGAATTTTTAAGATGATCCCATTTGCGGATATAGTGCCAGTTGTTATCGAACCAGTAAAAATTACCCGGTAATATTCCTTGTGCCTTCATTTCGGCAACAACAGCTCTTGTTATTTCCTCCGTAGGTAAGAACCAGCTTACAAAACTGCAACTGTCACCAGTAGGATCAGGTATGAGGCGGAAAGACACTTCCGGTATTTGTGCCAGTATATTTTTTAATTGTGCATGATTTTTCTTTTGAATACTTAAAAATTCCGGCAATCTTTTTATCTGTGCCAAACCAACAGCTGCATGCAACTCAGAAATGCGATAATTATAACCAATAAACGGATGAAAATCAGCACCACGGTCGGCACCACCTTTATGGTCATGACCATGATCGGTGTAGCCATCAGATTTTACATAGACATCTTCCCGGTTGGTTATAATAACACCGCCTTCGCCACAAGTCATTGTTTTTACAAAATCAAAAGAGAAGGTACCTGCATCACCAATAGTGCCTAATGATTTTCCTTTATAAGTACCACCGATACTCTGGCAGGCATCTTCTAATAAAACCAAATCATGTTCTTTACAAATAGCCAGTAATGCATCCATATCCGCCATGCTGCCACACATGTGTACCGGCATTACCGCTTTTGTTTTCGGAGTAATGGCTTTGCGAACTGCATCTGGGTTTAATGTCAATGTATCATCTATATCCACCAGCACCGGCACAGCACCAACACTTATTATGGCTTCAAAACTTGCAACGAATGTAAAGCAGGGAGTTATCACTTCATCGCCATAACCAATGCGCAATGCACTCATTGCAGTCGTTAATGCAGATGTACCGCTGGAGGTAAGCTGGGCATATTTACTGCCAAAGGTTTCGCAGATAGCTGCTTCCAGTTCTTTGCTTTTCCAGATGCCTTTTCTTGGCCCATCAAACCCATACCGCATCAGGATGCCGGTTTCCAGCACCTCATTTACTTCTTTTCTTTCTTTGTCACTCCAGAGTTCAAAACCGGGCATGTATTGTAATTAAAAATGAATACTTAAGAATTAATAATTGTCTTTAAATCAAAGATTAATTATTGTTTTACAAAGGTAGAAAAGATGAAGGAATACTATCTCTGCGTCTCCCCACCTATGCGGTTAAATTTTCTACGGCTTATAAAAATTCCATTTACCACCCGGCTGCACCAGTATCGCTATCTCACTTAAATCACTTTCATTATTATTCTTCCCCACAGCGGTAATAAGATAACGGTAAGAATAATGCTTTGAAGAAAGCGGCTCGGTTAACTTAAATCCTTGCGGGGTAGTTACCAATCTGGAAATATATTTAGGAATGTTGCCAAACGTTTCACTATGTGAATCGGCCGCAAACTGGTACACCACATAATATTTTATTTCCACCCTGTTTCTAGGATCAGGCCGGGCGGTTAATTGTATAATAGAATCATTGCTGATGGTCCGCTCTACAATCGGCGGCCAGGGCTTTTCATTATCTATCCACCTCATCGGAGGTAAAAGAGCAGGGTATTGGTAATAATTATTTTGCAGGCTGTCATTCCAGCCATTGGGATTGCGGTCAAATGTTTTACTGCTGAAATAAATACTGCCCTGCACATTGGGATAGCGGCGCAATAATTTTATCTGGTTGGGTATCTGGGTAGGATTATTCCATCCCGCCTCTTTGCCCCCGGCACGGTAAATACCATGGCCAATGTAAATATGGCGACCATAACTGTGACGGCTCCACCAGTCCACCAGTTTATCATACGCTATTTTATCATCGCCTATCTCCCGGTATAATTGCGGCGTTACATAATCAATCCATCCTTTTTTCATCCACAACAAAATATCGGCGTATAAATCATCATAGTTGGTTTGGCCAGCCTTACTGTCACTTCCTTCCGGATCATCTTTTTGATTGCGCCATACACCAAAGGGAGAAATGCCAAACCGGCATAATTTTTTTTCCTGTTTGATAACAGTGCTTAATGTCCGTATAATCGAATCGGTATTGCTCCTGCGCCAGTCATCTTTACTAAGTTTGGTTCCTGAGCTGGCATATGATGGAGCATCCGGAAATTCTTTTCCGGAAATACGATAGGGATAAAAATAATCATCCATGTGAATGGCATCTACATCATACCGTTTCACAATATCCCGTACCACATTCACTACAAATTTTTGTGCTTCTTTATTTCCAGGGTCAAAATACTTTTTATCACCATAGGTCAGAAACCATTCAGGATGAATGCGGGTAATATGATTGGCAGCAATACTCGCCGTGTTAATATTGAAATTGGCCCGGTAAGGGTTCAGCCAGGCATGAAACTCCATTCCTCTTTTATGGGTTTCTTCAATCATAAATTGCATAGGGTCGTAATAGGGAGAGGGAGGCTTGCCCTGTTCCCCTGTTAGCCACTGACTCCACGGCTCAAAGGATGAGGGGTAAAAAGCATCGGCAGCAGGCCGCACCTGCACAATCATGGCATTCATACCATTGCGTTGGTGCATATCCAGAATGCGGATGTATTCAGCTTTTTGTTTTTCCGAATCCCACACTCCATGTGTTGGCCAGTCAATATTATCAACGGTGGCTATCCATACTCCCCGGAATTCATACTTAGGTTGGGCAGTGGTAAACTGGAAAGAGAATAAAGCAAACAATAACCAAATGGCGGATTTCTTCATGTTTTCAGATTCGGATGAACAATTATGGTTCGATGAACCTGTCGGCAGACAGGTAGGCTAACCCTGTAAAAATACATCATTCACCGCCATCTCGTATCTTATCCAGCAGGTCACTGAGAATATTAGCATCTTTTTCTGAAAGATTACCGAGCACACCATCTATCTCATCCTGGCGGGCATCTAACCGTTCCAATAATTTTTTTCCTTTATCGCTGATGATAACATCTACCAGGCGGCGGTCATTTTTACAAGTCAGTTTTTTTACAAACCCTTTTGTAATAAGCCGGTCAACGATGCGGCTGGTGTCACTCATTTTTTCCAACATCCTTTCTCTTATCTGCAAAGTGGAAAGTGGTTGCGGAAAACTTCCTCTTAATATGCGAAGGATATTAAACTGTTGCGGGGTAATATCTTCTGCTTCAAAAATGCATTTTGTTCTTTCCCGCATCCACGACAAGGTATAAATAAGGTTTATCGCTGCCTTCTGTTGCGGGTTCCGGAATTTTGCCTGTTGTATGTCTTTGTCTATACCCATCATGATAACTTAACTATTAAAAATAAAAAGTTTTGGGGTAAGCTGTATACTTTGCCCAAAACTTTTTGAATCAATTACCGGTTTGGCGGTATTAATTGTTGTAGTAAAACTTTTCTTCTACAATCTTACCGTTCTTCCAGCGTTGAACGGCCAGTTGGGTGTAATTGCGGGTACCGAAGTCTTTGTGAGTGTAGTCCATCCACCACTCTGTAACAGCCATCCCGTCGCTGATAATCGAATTAATAATTTTAGCTCCACGAAATTCAGTAAGGCCGTTTACAAAAGCTTCTTCAAACTGGCGGTTTACGTCTTTACCCACACGGGCCGGGTAGTCATTATCCTGCATTATTACATCATCAGCATAAAATTTTTCAAAAGCATCCAGGATTTTTCCTTCCAGTATCATTTGGTTCAACTGGTCAACATTTGTTCTTAAGTCCATACTATTATTTTTTAAATGGTAAAATATTTTGAGAGTGTAAAATTAATGTTGCAACATTGAATTGCCAAATAAATCAGGAAAAAGCAACCAGATTAATTATTTATTAACATAGCCGGAGCAGCATTGGTGCAAAAAATTACCTCTTTGTGGTATTGCTGTGTAGCTGGAAAGAAGTTGCTTTACAGTACGAACCTTAAACCACCCGAACCATGAAACTTTTATCCGAGTCCATCCGTAGCTTTTTTGAAGGCTTTACTTCTTTCTATACTTCTATTTATCAGGAAATGAAAAAGTGGTAACGATAGTTATGAGTTGTTAGCTCCGTGTTACGAGACTCAAAGCAAAAAAGTGGCTTAAACTATTTAAGATATCTGCAAATTATAGTAAGTTAACTCGCAACTCGTAGCTCATAGCCTTTCACCTGCAGCTTTCTTCAACTCTGCCGCCAGCTTAAATATGGTAAACAAATGATGCGCCTCATGCAGTAAGAAAAAATTCAGCCATTGTGTTAATGATAATTGTCCGAAAGCAGGATGAGTTCCTGTCTTAACTAAATCAGTAGCGGGAAAAGAGAGCACCTCCGCTGCCATTTCTTTGCGGATAGTTAGCAAATCATGCACTATCTCCCGGCTGGATTTGTCGCAGTTGTCAAGAAACAGCAGGTCGCTTTCTGCAGTATAACGGGGGAAAAGAGGATTGTTGTTTTCCAATATTTGCTTCACCCGGGCTACAAAAATGTGCTGGTAAGTTTGGAGGTGAACGATGTTTTCAAAAATGGACCATTTGCCGCTGAAAACCTGTCGTCTTATTTGTTCATCCGACAGGTCATCAATAATATCCATCAGCGATTGATGCTGATACTGTAACCGGGTCGAGAGGGAGGAGGGCATTTCCATAACACATTCTTTTGCTGGTTAATCGTTGCTCCACACTTTTGTTCCTTCACTGCAATTGGAACAGATGTCAATATTCTTACGTCCTTTCAAAATCTGTTTTCTGAAAGTACTGTATTCTCCGTTCTTCCAAATCTCTTTAAACGACTTTTTCTTTAAATCGCCCAACTGGTGTTGTGCATCTTTGTCAAAACAGCAGGGGGCTACCAACCCATCCCAGGTAATCACCGGGTCATGCCACAGCCGCCAGCATTGATTGGCCAGCTTGCCTTTAAACTCATGCCCGGTCTCCGTTTTGCGGTAGCGGCTGTATTTATCAATCGTTGGTATCAACTGGTTTGGGTCATTTTCAAAATCATATATCTGCGCCGTTTTAAACCACACATCATCCACTCCCACTTCTTTAGCTAATTTTTTTACATCTTCTATTTGATGCTCATTTGGCTTCACTACTAAGAACTGAAACACCACAAATGGCTTCTTACTTTTCAATTCTTTTTTCCATTTCACAATATTCTTTGCTCCCTCAATTACTTTATCAAGATGACCACCAACACGATATTGCTGATAGACATCCTGTGTGGTACCATCAATAGAAATAATCAAACGATCTAATCCGCTTTCAATAGTTCGTTTGGCATTGTCATCTGTCAGGTAGTGTGCATTAGTAGAAGTGGCAGTGTAAATTCTTTTCTTCGACGCATACTCTACCATATCCAGAAAATTGGGATTGAGATACGGTTCTCCCTGGAAATAAAAAACTAAGTATAGCAAATCTTTGGATAGCTGGTCAATTGTTTCACTAAAAAAATCTCTTTGCAGCATACCAATTGGTCGGGTGAATGCTCTCAATCCACTCGGACATTCAGGGCAGCGAAGATTGCAGGAAGTGGTGGGTTCAAAAGAAATAGAAACCGGGTAGCCCCATTGCACAGCCCGTTTGGTCCACTTGCTGAGATAATAACTGCTCAGCACTTTCATACCGTTCCAGGCACGGCGGGGTGTTATTTTCGATAATAGATTAAAACTGTCCCTGCGGTTAAATCTTGCCATGAGGAAGTAAAGGTAAGTTGGTATCTTCAAATGGCTTTGCGATGAACTCCCCGATTGTTCCATACCGTATTTTTCCACTCGGCGACTCGGCCATTACTGTTGATTTTGGCAATTGCATTAATGAAGGCATTAACAAAGAAGTGATTGCAAGGTTCAATCAATTGCAACAGCAACCATTGCCGGGAATGATTGAAGCCGTTCCTGCTTACAGTGCTCTCACTATTCATTACGATGTACTGATAGTAAAGAAAAAGACAACTGCTGAGCAGACCGTCTATGAATGTATGAAGCAACAACTTGAAAAAAGACTGCAACAACCATTTCAGCACAGCGAAGCAAAAGAACGACTTATAAAAATTCCTGTTTGCTATGACAATGAATTTGCAATGGATATACAGCTATTAGCTGTTACAAAAAATATTTCTGTTGAGGAGGTGATACAAACACATACGGCAAAAATTTACAAAGTATATATGCTTGGCTTCCTGCCCGGTTTTAGTTACATGGGCGAAGTGGACGAAAGGATTGCTATACCAAGAAAATCCCAGCCGGTCAGCATTGCTGCCGGTAGTGTAGGCATTGCCGGAAAACAAACCGGCATTTATCCATTAGCATCACCGGGAGGCTGGCAGATTATAGGAAAAACACCACTAAAACTATTTGATGCAGAAAAAGAAGAACCAACATTATTAAGAGCCGGAGACCGGGTACAATTCTATTCAATCAATAAAAATGAATTTGAAAAAATAATAACCACAGAACCACGGAAACGCTGAAAAATCTGTGCCTCTGTTTTTCAGTGGCATACAAAAATGAGTTTAAAAATTATCAAAGCAGGCCTCCTCGATACTATACAGGATGATGGTCGCTACGGCCACCAGCATCTTGGTATCAACCCCACCGGGGCAATGGATAAATATGCCATGCAGGTAACCAATATGCTGGCAGGCAATCAACCAGGCGAAGCAATTATTGAAATGCACTTCCCCGCTGCTGTTTTTATGTTCACTCAACCGGCACTTATTGCATTGGGCGGTGCCGATTTTTCTGCCAGCATTAATGGTGAACCGGTTTCCAATCTTCATGCAATGATAGTCGGTAAAAATGATGTACTGCAATTTCATAAACCCATAAACGGAGCAAGGGCTTATCTCGCTGTGGCTGGAGGTCTTGCCATTGATAAATGGATGAATAGTTTCAGTACCCACCTGAAAGCAAAAGCCGGTGGTTACCAGGGAAGGAATCTTCGTAAAGACGATGAACTATTATTGCGTCAGCCAGCTTCTTTTTCCATCAAACAAGATGATTTTGTTGTGCTACCCTGGCAGGCCGACGTAAATTGGAAAGATGATAGCAAAGAAATATTCGTAATTCCGGGCAATGAATGGGATCGGCTCACCACTGAATCAAAAGAAAATTTCACCATGACTTCTTTTGTCATTACTCAGCAATCAGACCGGATGGGCTACAGGTTAAATAATATTCCCTTGCACAGCCTTATCAACGAAGAAGTAATTTCATCAGCAGTAAGTTTCGGCACTATTCAGTTATTACCCGATGGCGGACTTATTGTTTTGATGGCCGACCACCAGACTACAGGTGGTTATCCAAGAGTGGCGCATGTTATTTCAGCACATCAATCAAAGATGGCGCAGGTAAAAGCTGGGGATAAAATTCATTTCAAACTTACTGATCAGCAAACCGCAGAAAAATTACTCATAAAGCAACAGCAACATTTGCTGCAACTGCAAAATGCTTGCACATTCAGATTACAAGAATATTTTAAATAATGGGCTCAGATAAAAAAAATAACTCGGGTAGTAATGACTCGTCGCAAATCCCTCCTCTCCAGTTGTGGAGAGGAGCTGGGGGTGAGGTGGACATTAACTGCGACATGGGCGAAGGCATCGGCAATGACGAACTCATCATGCCATTCATTACTTCTGTGAGTATTGCTTGTGGCTATCATGCTGGTGATGCAGCAACAATGTGGCAAACAGTGGAATCGGCCATTAAGCATAAAATATCAATCGGCGCACATCCATCTTTTCTTGACAGAAATAATTCTGGCAGAACTGAAATAAATTTGGACCAGGAGGAAATCTATGAGTTGGTATCACAACAATTAATTATCCTGAATGAAATTACTTCCGAACTTGGCACTAAGCTGCACCATGTAAAACCACATGGGGCATTATATAATATGTCGGCAAAAAATGCAGCATTGGCAAATACCATTGCAAGAGCAGTAAAAGACTTTGACGCTTCGTTAATATTGTTCGGACTCAGCGGCAGCCATTCCATCAGCGAAGCAAAGAAAATAGGACTAAAAACTGCCAGCGAAGTATTTGCCGACCGTACTTACCAGGATGATGGTTCATTGACTCCCCGTTCTCAATCTAATGCATTGATAGAAGAAACAGACAAGGCTGTAGCACAGGTATTGCAAACGATAAAAGAGGGAACAGTAACAACCGTATCAGGAAAAATAATTCCCATCGCTGCCGAAACTATCTGCATACATGGTGATGGAAAAAATGCAATAGAATTTGCAAAAGCAATAAGCAATGCGATTAAGTAAAGATCATTTAGACAATAAACGACTGAAAACCCTCCAGAGCTTGTCGAAGGATAGAGGGGTTGGGGCATGAAAAAAAACTCCGCCATACTCGGTGCTGCATTCCTCATGGCTACTTCCGCCATTGGGCCGGGGTTTCTTACACAAACATCTTTATTTACGGAACAACTGCTTACCAGTTTTGGTTTTGTTATTTTAATCTCCATACTACTCGACATCGGTGCACAACTCAACATCTGGAGAATAGTAACGGTAAGTGAAAACAGGGCACAGGATATTGCCAATAAAGTATTTCCGGGACTTGGATTTTTTCTCGCTGCACTAATTGCCTTCGGTGGATTAGTATTCAACATTGGCAACATTGCTGGTTGTGGTTTAGGGTTAAATGTGTTAACAGGCATTGATACAAAAACAGGAGCCATCATCAGCTGTGTGATTGCACTTGGTATCTTTTGGTACAAAGAAGCCGGTAAGTTGATTGACAACTTTGCAAAGATTCTCGGCTTTATTATGATTGCTTTGACCACCTATATTGCTTTTTCCTCTCATCCACCCATTGGCGAAGCATTATACCGCACCATCTGGCCGGCAAAAATTGATGTAATGAAAATTGTGGTATTGGTAGGAGGAACAGTCGGAGGCTATATTTCATTTGCAGGAGCACACCGTTTGTTGGATGCAGGAATAAAAGGACAGCAAAATATTCCACAGGTAACCAGAAGTTCTGTCAGTGGTATTCTTATTACGTCCATTATGCGGTTTATGTTATTCTTTGCTGCACTCGGCGTTGTATCGCAGGGAATAAAACTATCAGCAAGCAATCCTGCCGCATCCGTATTTCAGGCAGCCGCAGGAGATCTGGGTTATAAATTCTTTGGCGTAGTAATATGGAGTGCCGCCATCACATCAGTAGTTGGTGCCTCTTTTACGTCTGTTTCTTTCTGGAAAACATTAGTACCTGCGGTAAAGAACAATGAGAAAATAGTCATCAGTGCTTTCATCATTCTCTCCACCATCATTTTTGTTGCTGTTGGCAATCCAATAAAACTATTAATCCTCGCCGGCGCTGTCAATGGGCTCATTCTCCCTATTGCCTTAGCCGTCATTCTTATTGGCGCCAATAAATCATCCATCGTTCAGCAATACAAGCATCCAATCATATTGCAAATCATAGGCTGGCTCGTCGTCGCCGCCATGACCTGGATGGGCTCCATCACCATTCAGCAAAGCATCGGCAAACTATTCTAATCCTGTGTTAATCTGTGGCTAACCTGTATTCATTTGCCGCATCTGTCTCGCCTCTGGCGATGAGGCAATCAATTTGTATTTAATTGTATTCATTGGTGATATTAGTGCCATTCATGGCCAACAAAACAAAAAAGCCTCCCAATAAATATCGGGAAGCTTATTGTTATCATCCATCCTTGTTATGTGTCCAATCAGCCGTTTAATATTTTTGAGTTAAGCAGGTAATGCCGCGACGGGTAATAAATAAAAAGACAGGTCCCGTTTTTTATCGTGGTAATAATTTTTGCTGATTCTTTTTCCGGCACAGCAGGACAACCCCAGCTTCTGCCCATATACATTCCGTTGCTGGCCCTTGCCGCATCTACATACGCTGCGCCATGTATTACGATACTGCGTTCAAGAGCTTTATCATTATAGCCCGGGTCCACACCATTGATGCGTAACGACAATCCATGTTCACCTGTATAAGTGTTGGAGGTGATATAAAATCCCAAACTGCTTTGCAATGATTCAGGGATATTGGAAAACGAAGTGGCGTATTCTGCACCAGAGTTTTTTCCATGTGCCACATATGTGTTTGTAACAAGTTTATTATTTATTACATCGATAATGTATAATCTCTTTTTCCTTGATGACTGGCTGAAATCACAGACAGTTAAATAAGTAGTCTGGTGAATCTTCTTCTTCCCCAGCAATCGTTGATAACCTCTCCAGGCATAATCAAACGCTTCTTTCGACAAACCGTATTGCGCCAGCTCTGTATCAGTATATAATACAGTAGCCGCATCAGCAGTAAAAGTGGAATCCGTAATAACATTGGGAGAAACCGCCACAGCACCAGTAATGCTGTTAACTGTTTGTACAGTTGGGTTAATGGTAAACGAAGTACACATTAATCCCACGGATAATGGAATAATTAGTTTTCTCACTTAGGGTACGGGTTTTCTCCGAAGCAATCTTCTAGTAAGATATTACACCTTCGGTAGGATATATAAACGTAAGCCGATGCCAAATTATTATCTGATTATTAATAATACAAGTAATAAACCTTTGTTTTTTAATTGATTGCGAAGAACTACTAACAAGTCTATACATTTTACAAGGAAATTTACGAGTAACTATCCGTCGGCAGATGAATACAGACGAATACATTAATACAAGCAGCCCGAATGAGCTTCTGTATTTTTTGTGTCAATTAGTATTCATTCATGACCAAAACAAAAACTGCGTCAGCAGTTTCTTAATCCGTGTTAATCTATGGCCAAAAAAAAGCTGCACAAGCAGCTTCACTCTTCAAAACCCATAATGTCTTTATAAACTATAAACCATAAACTCCCTCAATTCTCCATTATCTTATTAAGCTCCCGTTGCTTCGTAATAAACTCACTCGAATAAATTTTCAGCAGCAGCATAAACAAGGAGATAAGCAGCGGCCCGAATATTAAACCAATAAACCCGAATACTTTCAACCCGATAATAACACCAAACACCGTAGTCAGCGGATGCACATTGCCAAGCTTCTTCAATAAAGTAAAACGAAGCACATTATCTACTGTACCAATTACGCCAAAGCCAAAGATGAGCATAGCAATACCCTTACCTGTCTGGTCGTTGGCAAACAAAATAATAGCCAGCGGTATATAAGCCAGTGCAGCCCCTACTACCGGCAGCATACCGGCAATGCAGGTAACGCCAAACCAGAAGAACGGTTCATTCACTCCGATAATTAAATAACCTATCAAACCAATGAGCCCTTGTGCAAAAGCAATCAGCGGAATACCGATGGCATTCGATGCTACCATCATGTGTATTTCTTTGCCTAACCGGTTAACGTTGGTATCCTTCAGCGGCACATGTTCATATAGGGCATTCTCCATGTATCGTCCGTTTACCAGCATAAAATAGAGGATGAAATACATAAAGAAGATAGTGGTAAGTGTATTAAACGTGGCACCGAGTATTCCCGGAAGGCTTTTGGCAATAGTGTTACCCAACTTATTAATATTCTCATCACTGGCAATCGTTACATCAAACCGGGTTTCAAGATTACCCACCACTTTCTTTAAGGCGACCATCAGTTCATCCGAGTGCTGCACCGCATAGCTTACTTTGGAAGACAGCATATTAACCAGCAGCCCCACGGGTAATAAAATAACGATAACGGAAAACAGCATCAGCAGGAGGGCCGTCCATCCTTTGCGCCATTTCTTCTTTTCGGTGAGGTAGAACATCCATTTGTGCAGCAACACATAAATGGTGATGGCTCCAAGAAGGGCGGGTAAAAAAGTATACAACTCCAGGAAAAGTAACAGCCCCAGCAGCAAAATCAGAACAATAAAAAACACCTGCCGCACCCGGTTCTGGTCAAGAACGTTTTGGTTCATAATAAAAAGGATGAGATACTAAAAATAAAGAATGAATATCGAATAAGGAATTATAAACAGCGAACTTTCTTCACTTCAACATTCCTTGTTCCTTATTGATCTGTTCAATATTTTTCAAACTCCAAACTCCAAACTCCAAACCCTGAACTTTAAATTTTCACTTCTTTCCACTTCCCCTTCTTAAAATAATACCACGCAGCCACCGCAATCACCATCTCCGCTACCGGTATGGCAATAAAGGCACCCGTTGGTCCCATCTTAAACACTTTGGCTAACACAAAAGCAAACGGTATCTGGAAAAGCCAAAAACCAACAATATTTATCCAGGTGGGTGTCTTTGTATCTCCGGCACCATTTAGTGCCTGTATCATTACCATTCCGATGCCATAAAAAATATAACCAGCTCCTATGATTTGCAGCGACAATACCCCAAACTTATGTACTTCCGGTTCTTTTGTAAATATGCTGATGATGGGGGAAGCAAGAAATAAAAACAGCCCCATAACGGCAGCCATAAAGATGGCATTGTACTTAGCAGTCAGCAGCACACTTCGTTCGGCTCTGTCTGGTTGCTTCGCACCCAGGTTCTGACCAACCAATGTTGCCGCTGCATTACTCAACCCCCAGGCAGGCATAATAAAAAATACCACATTCCGTATCGCCACCTGGTAACCCGCCGATGCATCAGTGCCACCGGTATCAGATACTATCCAGGCAAGCACAATCCAGCTGCCGCTTTGTATAAAAAACTGGAACGTAGCCGGCCATGCCACTTCAAACAGGTTTTTGATAATAGTATTGTTCCAGTTAAAATGGGGCCACTTTATTTTAATCGTTGCCTTGCCACCAAACAAATGATAACATTGGTACAATACTCCAATGCCCCGGCCAATGGTGGTGGCAATGGCGGCACCTTTTAATCCTAATTCCGGAAAAGGGCCATAGCCCATGATGAGCATTGGGCAAAGAAAGATATTAATGATACTGGCTATCCAAAGACTTCGCATAGCGATAGCTGCATCACCGGCACCACGGAAAACTCCATTGATAAGAAACAGTAAAATAATAATGACGCTGCCTCCCAGCATGATGCGGGTAAACACCGCTCCTTCTTTTATCACTTCGGGTTCTGCACCCATCAGCCATAAAATATCGGGAGCAAAAATTATTCCGAGGATGCTGAGCACTATGGCCGATATTATTCCAAGCAGTATAGCCTGCGCACCGGCATGAGAAGCAGCTTCGGGATTTTTTTCGCCGATACGCCGGGCCACTATGGCAGTGGCAGCCGTACTTAATCCAATGGCAAGGGTGTACACCAATGCGATAACGGATTCTGTCAATCCCACCGTGGCCATTGCCACTTTATTATGCGGTGCTGGTAAGTGGCTTACGAAATACATATCCACTACGGCAAATACCGATTCAAGACTTAGTTCTAATATCATGGGGATGGCCAGTAGTACGATGGCACCACGGATGCTGCCCTGTGTGTAGTCATGTTCCCCGCCTTTCAGCGATTGTTTAAGTAAAGCCCAAAAATGAGTTCGTTTATTACTGTATGTTGGTTGCGACATGATTTTTAATGTTATCCCTTGGCTATTGTCACCCTGCTTGTCCCGGACTTGCTTAGGGTAGCCTGTCAAAGATTGAAAGTAAATAAAATGTAAATGAGTAACAGCAACAAAATGTTGCTATTGTATAAACGGTCAGTAAGTTTCAGGTTCTGAATAACGGGGGAAGAACCTTAGTAAGGCTTCATATTCATTTGATTGAAAGAAAAATAAAGATAATTTTTTTATGTATCAGGCGATAAAAAAATATCTGCCGGCAAAAACCATCATTAAATGAAATGGGTACATCATGCCAGGGCTGACCTGTAATTTTTCTTTTTAGTAGAAGCCGCTAATAACTCCTCATATCGTACTTCACAAGGGGCAAGTGCAATAGATAAAGACAATGCCTGCCTTTTAACCGAATGTTTTATATTTGAGACCTAACCAAATAAGCATTGAGAAAAAGTTATTTTAAGCTGCACCAGTTAATTGTTAATAGGAGTATGATAGGCAGGTATGTATTATTACTGAGCGGCAGCTTCTTTTTTTCGGTTATCATCAGGGCGCAACAAAACAATATTCCAGATAAGATCGGAAGCAAATTGTTTAATCCTTCCACACTCTTATGGTATAATACACCTGCACAAAAATGGGACGAAGCACTTCCTGTGGGGAATGGACGTTTGGGCGCCATGGTGTTTGGAAAAAACAGAGAGGAACGCATTCAGCTAAATGAAGAAACCTATTGGTCGGGCGGGCCTTATTCAACAGTGGTAAAAGGTGGTTATAAAGTGTTGCCCGAAATACAGAAACTGGTATTTGAAGAAAAATATTTAGCAGCTCACAATTTATTCGGCCGCAATTTAATGGGCTACCCGGTGGAGCAAATGAAATACCAGTGCCTTGCCAATCTTCATTTATTTTTTAAAAACCAGGACAGCATTACTGATTACAAAAGATGGCTTGATTTGGAAACCGGAATTTCCGGCGTCTCATACATTTCTGAAGGAATCAGGTATCAGCGGGAAGTACTGGCATCGGCACCCGACCAGGTAATTATTGTTCGTATAACAGCTGATAAGCCCGGCAGTATTTCTTTTACCGCTAATTTAAGAGGAGAAAGAAACCAGGTGCATTCCAATTATGCAACAGATTATTTTAAAATGGACCCTTATGGAAATGACGGATTGGTGCTTACCGGAAAATCGGCCGATTATATGGGCGTAGAAGGAAAGTTGAGATATGAAGCAAGAATAAAAGCAGTACCGGAGGGTGGCACCATAAAAACAGATGATGTGAACCTCATCATTGAAAATGCAAATTCGGTAACATTATATTTTGCAGCGGCCACCAATTTTGTGAATTACAAAGAAGTGAGTGCAGATCAACATCAAAGAGTAACAAATTATTTCAAAGCAATTGAAAATAAAAATTATAATAGCATTTTAACATCAGCTATTGCAGATCATAAAAAATATTTCGATCGGGTTTCGTTGCAATTATTAAATACTAAAAATTCTTTTTTACCAACGCCGGAACGGGTTAAAAAAATTCAAGCCGAACCTGATCCATCCATGGCTGCATTGAGTTATCAATTTGGCAGGTACCTCATGATCGGTTCTTCCAGGCCCGGCACTGAACCCGCCAACCTGCAGGGCATCTGGAATGATAATATGAATCCTTCCTGGGATTCGAAATATACCACCAACATTAATACCCAAATGAATTACTGGCCTGTAGAGAGTGGAAACCTTTCTGAATGTGCCGAACCATTGGTTAGGTTGATAAGAGAAATAACAGACCAGGGCACACAGGTAGCCCGTGAACATTATGGTGCAAGAGGATGGGTGCTGCATCAGAATACAGATATATGGAGAGTGGCTGCGCCAATGGATGGGCCTACCTGGGGAACATTTACAGTTGGTGGTGCCTGGCTCTGCACACATTTGTGGGAGCATTATCAATACACGATGGATAAAGATTTTTTAAAAGAAACTTTTCCGCTGATGGAAGGCTCTGTTCAATTCTTTATGGATTTTTTAGTGCCGCATCCGAATGGAAAATGGTTAGTTACAAATCCTTCCACTTCGCCGGAAAACTTTCCGGATGGCGGCGGTAACAAACCTTATTTTGATGAAGTAACTGCAGGCTTCCGGGAAGGCACTACAATCTGTGCAGGCTCATCAATTGATATGCAGATTTTGTACGACCTCTTTGGTTATTATGTTGAAGCAGCAAAAGTTTTAGGAAAAGAGGATGCTTTTGTTCAACAGGTAAAAGTGGCAAGAGAAAAGTTAGTGCCTCCGCAAATTGGAAAAGACGGCTCTTTACAGGAATGGGCCGATGACTGGAAATCGCTGGAAAAAAATCACCGGCACTTTTCACATATGTATGGCTTATACCCTGGGAAAGTATTGTACGAAAAAAGAACCCCGGCTTTGATTGAATCTTATAAAAAAGTGTTGGAAGAAAGAGGTGATGCTTCTACCGGTTTTTCAAGAGCATGGAAAATGGCCTTGTGGGCAAGATTGGGAGATGGCAACCGGTCCAATAAAATTTACAAGGGATATTTAAAAGAACAATGCTGCACATCTTTATTTGCATTGTGTGGCAGATCATTACAGGTTGATGGCAGTTTTGGCGTTACTGCTGCTGTTACCGAAATGCTGATGCAATCGCAGGATGAATTTATAAAATTATTACCGGCTTTACCCGACGAATGGAGCGAAGGAGAATTTAAAGGCCTTTGTGCAAGAGGTGGTTTTGAACTGGATTTTGCCTGGAAAAATAAAATGATAACACAATTGAAAATATTATCAAAGGCCGGGGAAGTTTGCAGAATTGAATTCAAACCGGCCATGAAAATCAGCAGCAATGGTAAAAAAATCAGTTTTAAAAAACTGCCGGATGGCAATGTTGAATTTAAAACATTGAAAAATGCTGTTTATTTAATCGAATAATTGTAACTACAATTTTTTTAAGTGACTTTCAGGTTAAGTCAATCTTAAAATGGAACCACATAGTACACAATAGAAAGAAACACATAGAATCCTATGTGAAAATCAATGTATCTATGTGCCTATGTGGTTCAAAAGAATGAAAATATAATAAACCTGATATCAACTTTTTCTAAAAATAAAATCTACATCATGAATCGTAAACTTTCCTTCAAACTGATTCTTATCATCACTATTTTTTGCTTCGGCAACAGTTTTGCACAATCAAATAAATTAACACTGGAAGATATTTACACGAACGGCATATACCGGTCAAAAGGAGTTGGGCAAATCAGGTGGATGAAAGACAACAAAGGTTATTCCACTTTGGAGAATAATGCAGATGCAAAAGGAAATGACATTGTTGCATATGATGCAGAAAGCTCAGCAAGAAAAATTTTGGTGAATGCAAAACAACTAATTCCGGCTGGTGGAGGCAAACCCTTATCCATAGACAATTATATCTGGAGTAATGATAACAGCAAGCTTTTGATTTTTACCAACACCCGTAAAGTGTGGCGGCAAAATTCAAGAGGCGATTATTGGGTGCTGAATCTTGCTAATGGCAAACTAACACAACTGGGCAAAGGGCTGGAAGAAGCCACACTCATGTTTGCTAAATTTTCGCC
>JANNCC010000100.1:0-9329 GCA_031386125.1 Chitinophagaceae bacterium | reverse complement strand
GGTTACTGGCACCACATGGAATATTTAGAAAGTGGGTTTGCCATGAGCCTCCGTGCCATGCAGCCTTCACTTGCCGGAAAAGTAAAAGGCATTTGGAGCCTGATTGGTATGCGCAATATTGATACACTGATGAAAAAGACGGTGCCGAAGTGGTGGTATAAGAGGAAGGAGAAAAGAGTGTATGAGAATGCTGCGAGGGTGCTGACTGCATCAACCTAACAAAAGCTAATCCATTACTTGAAAAATAGCATGAAATAACTGATTACCTTCATGCAAAGAGAAAGAACCATTTTCGTTGTTATAAATTTCCGCAGGAATATTTTCCCTTGCTTCTTTTGTCTCTATTAATTTAATCCCTTTATTTAGTAATTCTGGAATAAGTAATTGCTCAATACTTTTCAAATCCTCTGACTCTACCAGATTTATGTTTTCTGACTTTATAAAAGACCAGCCAAATGTATCTTTTTCTTTATACCCAGAGATTTGTCCATAAATCGCTATTGGAGCACAAAGACTCAGACAAATCATAATAGCATCTATTTTGCCATCATTTATGTCATTGGGATAACAAATAAATTCCAAGTAATTTGACATACCTCCATCCTCAGTAATTTTTGTAGTAAAAGAGGTGTTGGTCTTGAAGAACTTCATTACATCCCCAAAATATTCTTCAATTTTATCTTCCTTAGAATTTCTATCAACTGGCCAATCTGAGCGATAAGGTTGCCAGGAAATAATTTTTTTTAACTCATCATCAGATAGTGTCGACATACTATTAATTGATCGTCCAAACCTCATTCCCTCTCAGCAACTTATCCAAATCAGCAGGCTTTCTTGATTTTGCTTCTTCTAATTGTGCGGCCATCACATCTTCATAACAATCTCTGTTGGTTTGATAGAAAACACCGAATGGTCTTGGCAGGTGACCTTCAATTTTAGGGTCGTCAAATATGCGGGTTAGTATCTGTGCTTTGTAAATATCCTGTTCATCATGTATCCACAGGTCATCGGTACTGTGGCCAAGGTTCAAATCAACCACCACTGGCTTAAAGCCATCTAATTTTATTCCTTTGTCTTTAGCTGCGCCAAATAATAAAGGTTGGCCTTGCTCCAAGAATAATGTTTCTGTTGGCTTGCTGCTTTTCTCTGTAAAAATTTCAAAAGCACCGTCATTAAAGATGTTGCAATTCTGGTATATCTCCAGGAAAGAAGTGCCTTTATGCTGATTTGTTCTGATTAGCATTGCCTGCATGTGCTTAACGTCACGATCCATTGTGCGGGCCACAAATGTTGCATCGGCACCCAATGCCAATGCCAGCGGATTAAACGGATGGTCAATACTGCCCATCGGGGTGCTCTTGGTTATTTTATTTTCTTCTGAGGTGGGGGAGTATTGACCTTTTGTCAATCCATATATCTGGTTGTTGAACAACAACACATTCACATCAAAATTTCTGCGCAGTAAATGGATGGTATGGTTACCACCAATACTTAACCCATCGCCATCGCCGGTTACAATCCATACACTCAGTTCCGGGCGGCTGGCTTTTAATCCTGATGCTACTGCTGTGGCCCTTCCATGAATGGAATGCATACCATAGGTATTCATATAATACGGAAAGCGGCTGCTGCAACCGATACCGGATACAATCACAATATTTTCCCTAGCTATGCCCAGCGTTGGCATTACTTTCTGCACTTGTGCAAGAATGGAATAATCGCCACATCCGGGGCACCACCGAACTTCCTGATCAGTGGCAAAATCTTTGGCGGTTAGGGCGGGGGCTATCGTTGTTTCACTCATAAATTTAGGATTGACACAAATTTAAAGAATACCGAACAGATGAGCAAGGAATAACGAATGATGAAGCAAGTCGTTCCTTTTTTAAAATTTCTTGTTCCCTTGTTACTTATTTTCCAGTTCTTCCCAGTATTCGGCTGCTCGCCTGGTATGTGGAATAACAATGGTACCGCCCACAATATTGGCTACTGCAAACACCTCATACATCTGGTCGGTAGTAATACCAAGTTCATGACTTTTGCCCAAGTGGTATTTAATACAGTCGTCACACCTAAGCACCATGCTGGCAACCAGCCCCAGCAGTTCTTTTGTTTTAACATTGAGGGTGCCTTCGGCATAGGTGTTGGTATCAAGGTTCCAGAGGCGTTTGATGACAAGGTTGTCTTTACTAAGAATGACATCGTTCATCTTTGTTCTGTAGTCATTAAATTCTTTTACTAGATTGCTCATGGTATAAATTTTATGACCTCAAATGTAGTCAAGATGGCCTTTCGTCATTTACTAATGACGGAAACGGTGGCTAATTTGTATTTTCAGGAGCGAAAAAAGAAAATAACCGGGCTGGTAAAAAAACTATCCGGTGATGCCACTTTCATAAATAAAAACCCGTCTGTGAGTTATGTTGCATAAAAAGAAAATAGCTGTCTTCTTCACCCTATCAGTTTTTGTACTGTTCGGTGTAGCAGCTGTAAAGCCAAGTCGCCTGAAGAATAGCTCTTCGGGGCAAGTTCAAAAAGACAGGAATCTGAAAGTACTGCCTAAGGACATCAGCGATGTTAAATTAGACAGCATTATGCAGACCTATAATATTTCGCTGGGGGTTAAGTGTAATTTTTGCCATGTGCCTATGAAGAATATTGCTGATAGCCTTGACTATGTTTCCGATGCTGAACCTATGAAAGAGGAAGCAAGAAAAATGATGCGGATGACGATTCACATCAACAAAACAAATTTTTATTTTGACAGAAACATACAACCAGAATACCTGAATACGGTGCATTGCAATACCTGTCACAGGGGAGAGCCGTTCCCGGAATATTAATCATCTTTCTTGCAGGCCTTAAGCCACTCTTTTATTCCTTCCACAATTTGTGTGGCAACGGCTTTATGAAATTCGGGATCAAGTATTAATTGCTCATCTTCTTTATTGCTGAGAAAAGCCACTTCCACCAAACAGTTTGGATATTCCGTAGGACCGCTAAGGGCAAAGTTGAAGCTGCCAATATTACCAAAATCTTTCAGTCCACTAATCTTTAGCATACTTTCCTGTATATACTGAGTCAATGGCCGGAAACCGATGTATCGGTAATAAGTACTTACTCCTCTTATACTGTCTTTTACTGATGAATTAAGATGGATGCTGATAAGAAAATCCGGGTCTTCTTTTTTTGTCATCAGTGTTCTTTCAACCATACCAATGGCAGTGTCCTTTGTTCTTGTCATAAAGACTTTGGCTTCTTTGTCCAGCAATTCCTTTTCAAGTTGTTTGGCAATAAGCAGTGTATATTTTTTTTCAGGGATGCCTGTTTTTATACCCGATGCGCCGTTGTTATCCCCGCCATGTCCGGCATCTACAGCTATCTTCATTTTCTCAAGGCTTAATTCCTCTGGTTGCCGTTTTACTTTTATCACTAGTCTTTTATCCTTATAAAAAATACTGTAGCCCCAATGCTGTTTGTGTTTCAACTCAATGGTAATGCGAAATACATCATCTTCTATCTGTTCATGATACACATTGGTAATTTCTTTCGCCGCTGACCGTTGTGTAATCCAGTTAGTATTACTGGTAGCTCCAAAAACATCAATTACTATTTTAGAAGGATTGATTTGCTGCATACTTCTGTAGGGTAATTTTTCATCCAGGCTTACCATCACATAATCACTGGTAGAATCCCCTGTTACTATCCAGCTATTCGTTAGATAATAGGGTTGAATTTTTATAGTGCTGTCGTTTTTAAAATTTTCTTTAGGCAAATAGGCCAAATGATCTTTTGACAACTGCACTTTATAGTTGCCGATAGTACTGTCAACCACCTTCAGCACAATACCCGTATCGAGGTAGGTCATCTTGGCTCCACCCAGACGATCGGCACCTAATCCGTATTCCAGATAGGGTAAGGAACCAATTATTTTGCCCACTAATGGTTTACTCTGAGCAGCAGTTTGTGTAAATGCTGAGATACTGATAAACAAACAAGTAGAAAACAAAAATCGTAGCATAACAGAAAGATAGCATAAAAACCCGCATAGGCATTATCCGTATTAATACTAACGACTATCACACTTTTACTGAATCTTAGTATAAACTCCTATGTTTAAGCACTATGTACATCTATATCCCGTTAATATAAAGACGGCATTGCACCATCCTTGCATTGACGTCATTAATCCTTATCCCAGAAAAACCAATAGAATATGACCTGGAATTCAGCCATGGGCCTTATCTCAACTATAGCCCTTTTCCTACCCATTTTTTTCATCCTTGCTTTCCGGCTGGGTGGATACAGAACCTTTCCTGCTTTGGTCTGCTATTATATAATTGTTTTTAGCTACAATCTAATGACCGAAGGATATATTAAAGCAAGTCCTGACACTATCCATTATTGGAGTATTTGCAATAACCTTCTTGATGCACCGTTGATGTTGCTATTCCTTACTTATTTCAGCACTTCGCCAGCCTTAACAAAAAAAATAAAAATCAGTATTGTTTTAATAATCGGGTTTGAAATAACAGTAGTATTACTAAAGGGCTTTACAACAGATGCTATAACGATTACCCTGGGACCAGCCCTGGTAACAGTAGTTCTGTTTTGTACCACCTTTTTTATTCGGCAGACCAAAATTACCATTAAGCATCAGAAAGCAACCGGTAAAGCCATCATTGCCGCTTCACTACTTTTTGCCTATGGCTGCTATACTATTATTTACCTGATGTATTATGTTTTTAAAACGCCGCATGTTGCAGACACTTTCCTCATTTATTTCCTGGTATCTACTTTTTCATCATTGCTGATGTGCGCCGGAATTATCCTGGAAAGAAAAAGAGTGAAGAAATTAAATGAGCTGCAACAAACAAGAAAGGAACTGTCTGATATTTATAAAGACACAAAAACGGCCGCCCCGTTAAGAACAGCCATGCTGGATTTTGATAAAGACCAGTGGAATTAAAAACAATATTTTCCTTCTTCTATCACTTTTACTTATTCTATACTTTATAGAGCCGTAAGCCTGCCTACAATAGCTATAGAGGCGCAATACACTATGCCTGCACAGGTAACATAATTATAAATTCGGTTCCTTCATTTTCCAGTGTTTTTACTTTGATTTCTCCACCATGTGCTTTTACAATATCATAACTCAACGATAAACCTAATCCTGTTCCCTGCCCGGTAGGCTTGGTGGTAAAGAATGGTTGAAATATTTTGTCCAGCACTTTTTGAGGAATGCCGTTGCCATTATCTTTTACACTGATCATAACTTTGTCGCCAATCTTTTTTGTGCTTACTGAAACAGTTGGTTCGTATCCGTTTGGTTGTTGCTTCTTCTTTTCATCCACCACATAAAAAGCATTGGTAATTAAATTGAGTATCACTCTTCCAATATCTTGTGGTATGATGTTAATGTTGCCAATGCTTTCATCAAAATCTGTTTTCATAGTGGCATTGAAGGATTTATCCTTTACCCTTAATCCATGATAAGCTAATCGTAAATATTCATCGGCCAGTGCATTAATATCCGTAAGTTCTTTTACACCGCTACTGCTGCGGCTGTGTTGCAGCATGCCTTTTACAATGGCATCGGCACGTTTGCCATGATGGCTTATTTTTTCTAAATTTTGTTTGATATCATTGCCAATTAATTTTGCTTCTTCAAAATCTCCTTTTGCTATCTCTGCATTCATTTCATCCATCAATTCATTGCTTACTTCCGAAAAATTATTTACAAAATTCAATGGGTTTTGAATTTCATGGGCAATACCGGCGGTGAGTTCACCCAGTGATGCCATTTTTTCTGACTGCACCAACTGGCTTTGAGTGTTCTTAAGGTCGGTTAAAGTTTTTTCCAATAAATTATTGGCTTTCTGCTTTACCCGGTAACGCTGGTAAATTAATGAGGCAAGTACCACCAATAATAAAGCAATACCCAGTGATAAGATCCATAAGATCCTGGAAATACGATTATCTTTCTTAAGCTGCAGAATAGATTGCTCGTTTGCGGCTATCTGCTCTTCTGTTTCAAAACTTATCATACTAAACCGGGATTGATCGGCCAGGAGGCTGTCCTGCAGGCTGATATAACGGGCATAAGCTTCTCTGGCTTTTTGTTGATCGCCAATTTCGCTGTAAGTTTGGCCGAGTAATTTATAATCACGCAGCATATCTACACGAATACCTTTGATCCGTTCAAGATCATTGTTTAATAATGCAGCAGCTTCAGGTAATTTATGTTGGGCAATTTTAACAAGTGCCAGATAATAATCAGGCGCAATTACACCTGAAGGTGTAAGGGCAAGTACTTTTTTTTCACGGATCATTTTCCAGCCATCCATAAGAACAGAGTCGGCCTTGTTAAACTGTCCTTGTTTTATATAAAGCAGGGATCGTACCTGCATGATAGTATGTGTAGTAATTATATCAAATTTAGGCACTGCTTTTTGGGCGGAATCAAGGTAATATGCCGCACTATCCAATTTATTCAATTGCAACAGTGCACCGGCCATGTTTCTTAACCGGTAAGCGCTGGGACCAGAAAAATCTGAAGGATAAGCGTTTGCTACTGCCACCGCTTGCCTGGTATATATTAATGAAGTTTCAAAATCACCTTTTAAATAATAATATTCTCCCAGTACGCCGGTAAAATTTACCCAGCCATTCATCCCTTTCAGGATCGTTCTTAAAGAAAGGAAAGCAGGCTGCTTGTGGTCGGCACTATCACACAAAGCAATCGCCTTTTTCATGTGATAGATACCTGCATCATATAAACCTATCGTTCTGTAAAAACCACTCAGTACATAATATGAAAGAATAGTACTGTATGCATCTCCTGAAGCTTTGCTTTTCGCAAGCAACCCATTGTATAATATAAAACCTTCTCCAATCCTGTCAGAACTGCGGTAAGGTATCCTTAGCTGATTTAAAAAGGCAAGGCGTAAAAGCACCCGGTTGTCCCCTTTATTCTTATCAAACATGTCCAGGTTTTGTTTTGCATAATCGATCGCACGGTAAAAATCGATGGAGGAGAGCCTGGTCAGGATGCGGTAACGGATAAAGAGATCGAAGTCGAGGTCTGTTCCTTTATCAAATTTCGCCGCAACGATGTTCAATGCCGTAACATCTTTTTCCTCTAACACAAACCGGGACAGTCTGTCGGCCTGCCTGGTGAATAAAGCGGTGTCAAACTTTGCGGCTGCCTTTACCGAATTAAGCGTATCGATAATAGCATTTACCGAATCGGTTTGCGCATGCAATTCCTTGCCTGGTTCAAAAAATAAGAATAAGGTTAGCAAGAGAGATATTATTTTCATTTTGTGCATGTGTTATTTTTATATTGGCAATAAGATAGTAAAGATTGTACCTGTTCCTTCTTTGGTTTCCACTTTAACCTCCCCGCCATGTGCTTTTACAATATCATAACTCAAACTCAATCCCAATCCTGTTCCTTGCCCGGTGGGTTTGGTGGTGAAGAAGGGCTGAAATATTTTATCCAGTACTTTTTGTGGAATACCGTTGCCGTTATCGGTAACCTTAACCTCAACCTTGCCATTTATTTTCTTTGTACTTACTGAAACTGTGGGTTCATAACCAGTTGGGTTTTGTTTCTTCTTTTCATCAACTACATAAAATGCATTGGTAATTAAATTTAAAATTACTCTTCCCATATCCTGAGGAATGATATTGATATTGCCAATGCTTTCATCAAAATCGGTTTTCATCGTTGCATTGAAGGATTTGTCTTTTGCCCGTAAACCATGATAAGCTAACCGTAAATATTCATCTGCCAATTTATTAATATCAGTTGGTTCTTTGGTAGCACTGCTGCTACGGCTATGCTGTAACATTCCTTTTACAATATCGCCTGCCCGTTTGCCGTGGTGATTTATTTTTTCTAAATTCTGTTTTAAATCATTGGCAATGGCAGCGGCATCTTCCAAATTTCCTTTGGCAATCTCTTCATTCATTTCATCTATCAGCTCTGTGCTTACTTCGCTAAAGTTGTTGACGAAGTTTAATGGGTTTTGAATTTCATGTGCAATGCCTGCGGTTAGTTCACCCAGCGAAGCCATTTTTTCGGATTGTATCAATTGCTTTTGTGTGGACTGTAATTCGTTTAATGCTTCTTCTGCTTTTTGCTTGGCATCTTTAATGGCTATTAAATCTTGCTCTGCCTGCTCAGCATGGGCTTCCGCAATTTTCAAATCATTAAACCGGGTGAAAGTGAGATTGAATACGGCCGCAAAACGTTCCAGCAATTGTAAAGTTTCAGCTGGTTGCTCCTCCGGCGAAGCCATGCCAATAAAACCTTTGCTGAAATAGGCAATATCCTGCACCCTTCTTTTTTGCGCAAGTCCTTCTTTAAACGGAACACCCAAACGGGTAAGGTAACTGAAATAATTTTGCAACTCTTCGCCCTGCATATCTATCACCAGCGATTTTTGCTGCTGCTTCCACCCTTCATAAATTTTGAAAAAAGTGGGATTATCGTTCATGTTAGCAGCAAAAGCGGTACTTACTTTACTGCCATCTTCATCAGTTATCCAAAATTCAGTGTTACCTGTTTCGCTTTTTATAATTGAAATGTATAAACGGTTAGGTTCAATACCCAATGCAATTAATTGCTGAAATAATACCGCTGCTGTTTCTGCCAGCTCATCACTTTTTTGCATGGCAAGGGTGCGGCTTCTTACTCTTTCCAATGATGCTTCAATCTGTGCTTCCCGGGCCTGTGCTTCTGCTTTTTGCAGATCCAGGTAGCGGCGGTAGGTTTGTCCAAATACTCCTGCAAAACGTTTGAAGATTTTCCTGCTTTCTTCCTGCAATTGTTCGAGTGAAAAAGCATACAATGTTCCTTCGGCGAAATGAAATTCATTATGAAATATTTGCCGGGGCAATGTATCTATATCATATTTGACCGGATAACCCGCATGGCTATTAATGGCCGTAAAATAGTTGATCAAATCATCATCTTTCAATTCGTACGAGTACGTTTCTTTTTTATTACGCCAGCCTTCATAACCTCCCTGTAGCAGTGGATGTAAATTCATATTTATCCAACCGATAACCATATCCACTTTTCCATTTACATCAGGTTTAGCTGTCCACAATTCCATCTCCTGTGCATCATGCATAATGCCTATTCCACATCGCATAGTCTCTACTCCTAATTTCGTTAACTCACCAAACATCACTGCCACCGTTTCACCAACATCCTGGCTGTTGTGCATTGCCATCGTTTTACTTCTTACTCTTTCCAATGATGCTTCAATCTGTGCTTCCTTTAATTGAACTTCTGAATTTTTTAAATCTTCAAA
>JANNCC010000098.1:0-4974 GCA_031386125.1 Chitinophagaceae bacterium | reverse complement strand
AGAGGAAAATGGTTTGAGTTAAAATCTAATGGTGCACAAGTAGCTCCTCAGATTTTTAGGACACTATCTGAAGTCGAAAAGATGTCAAAATCTAAATTAAATACAATTAATCCTGATGAACTTACTGAAAAATACGGTGCTGATACTTTCCGCATGTATGAAATGTTTCTAGGCCCGGTAGAAATGAGCAAACCCTGGGATACTAAAGGCATAGAAGGAGTACATCGCTTCCTGAAAAAATTCTGGCGGCTATTTGCCGATGAAATAAAAGGATTAATTGTTACTAACGAAGAACCAACCCCCGAAGAATTAAAAGTATTACACAACACCATTAAAAAAATAGAACAGGATACCGAGCGGTTCAGTTTCAACACCGGTGTCAGTGGTTTTATGATTGCCACCAACGAACTCACCGATCTGAAATGTCATAAAAGAAAAATACTGGAGCCACTCTTAATATTATTAGCTCCCTATGCACCGCACATTGCAGAAGAGTTATATGTGCAGCTACGCAATACTCCCTCTCCACAAAGTGGAGAGGGTCGGGGTGAGGTTTCTGTATTAAACGCCACCTATCCCACTTTCGAAGAAAAATATGTCAAAGAATCTTCCAAAGCCTATCCCATTGCCATCAATGGCAAAACGAGACATGAAATCACCCTGCCATTAGACATTACCCAGCAACAGGTAGAGGAAACCATATTAAAAGATTCAGTCGTACAAAAATGGCTGGAAGGCAAAACGCCAAAGAAGATTATTTATGTAAAGAATAAAATGATTAATGTGGTGGTATAATAAAGAATCGCACCGGCTGACAGGCCCTGCCTCAATCTCTTAGCTGGGCCAGTACGTTTATTATTTTATTAATTATGACAATATTGACTCCTTTCCGGAAATTTAAGTTCGCCCCCTTTTGAGAGTGTTTGACCTTTAAAAACTCAGTGTGCCAGGCTTTTCTCCTGAAAAATGGAAATTGTTCCGGATGGAATTGAAACCTTCCCTGATATTAAGCCGTCTGCAATAATTATTTTTCAATTTAACAAAATAGCAATAAGTTTATGGCTTGAATACTATTTTCGGCCCTGTCGAAATATTCTGGTTACTGCTTGATTTGTCTTTAATTAAACCAAAATTCTTTTTATGAGAAAAATTTTTACTTTTTTAGCGTTGTACTTTGCTACAGTACAGGTTGTAACAGCGCAAACTATTATTAAGGATGAGATAAGAAACTTCAGCGAGTTGGCCGCTTACGAGCTGGCACATCCTGAGTCAGTGAAAGCTTGTCCCACCTGCCCCAAAACAAAAGAAGCAGATGGTGGTCTGAATTCAGTTGCTGCACAGATCATGCCTTTTCCTCCGGGGGCAAATATTAAAATGTCGGAGCCTCTTCCTAAAAAGTCTTCTTCTAATCCTACGCCGAATGCGCCTTCAAGAGCTCCGGTTCAGAATTGGCTAGGACATGTAGATAATGGAACTACTATCCCTCCGGATACTTGGGGAGCAGTTGGTTTAAACCATGTGGTTACTGCCACCAATAATTTTGTCAAGATTCATGCAAAAGTGGGTGGGGCACAAATCAGCCAGGTCACCATTTCTGCATTTACAGGAGTGGCATCCACCTGCGACCCGCAAATGTTTTTTGATCCCAATACACAGCGTTGGTATTTTGTAGCTATCGGTTGTGCAGGTGTCAATAACCCAACTATTTTAATGACATCAAATACATCAGACCCAACGGGTACATGGAGAACATTGACTTTCGTTTCTCTTCCCGGTGGTTTGTTGGATCACCCTTACCTTGGGTATGATGATACAAAAATTGCTATTGGCGGACGTAAGTTTGCAGGTGGTACAACATTCACCGGACCTGATGTTTATTTGATTGATAAGGCTGATATGCTGGCCGGTACACCTATCACATTTGGTGTTAACGCCCAGTCTATTGTTAAGACAGCTGCTGATGGTGATTCACCCAAACCTGTTCCGGTTTATTTTCCTCCATTTTCTAATACAGGTAACCCATCTCCCGGTACAGTTTATATAATACAATCGTGGAATAATACTTCTTTAAGATTGTCAACTATTACAGGTAATATACCCACTGCAGTTTGGAACACAGGAACTGCCGTATTTCCCTCTGCACCGGCTGGTGAAGCATGGACTGCTGGCAACCATGGTAGTCCCGGTTCTACTACACAACAACCGCCTGAAACACGGAGATTGGCTTCAAATGATGCAAGAACCAGCAGTGCTGTTATGATGAATGGCAATATCTGGGTTTCACAGCATTGTGCCTTTCCTGCCGGTGCTTCCGGAGTTTCTGTTACGCATACAGATGTTCAATACTGGAAATTAGATGGAAACCCGGGTACTTTAGGTACTGTGTTGCAAAGGGGAAGAACCGGAGCTGTAGCTGGTGAGCACAGGTGGTTTTCTGCCATTGCGGTTAATAAAAATGAAGATGTGCTGATTGGTTATTCCATGTCTAATTCTACAACAATTTTTCCAAGTGCGGGTTACTCTACAAGACAAGCCAGCACCCCTGTAAATACATTAGATGATCCTTTAAATTACCATACCGGTGAAAGCCGTTATTGGAAAGATTTCGGTTCTGGCCGTGCGAGATGGGGTGATTATAGCCAATCTCATTTAGACCCCGTTGATAATTCATTATGGACAACACAGGAATATGCATCAACAGGCGCCGGAGCTATTCCTCCGGATAATAACAGCCGTTTTGGTACATGGTGGGCACAGGTTCCTCCTTCTGTACCAACTTTAGCACCAATCATTACAGCTGGTACAGCTACACTCACTGCAGAAGGTTGTGTGCCAAACAATAGTGTGATTGATCCGGGTGAAACGGTAACAGTTAGTTTCTGTGCTTCAAATACCGGAACATCTAATACAGTAAACCTTGTTGGTACTATGCAGGTTTCTGGTGGAGTAACTCCCATCAGCGGACCTCAAAACTATGGCGTATTAGTTTTTGGTGGACCAGCGGTTTGCCGCAGCTTTAGTTTCAGCAACACATCTGGTGTTTGTGGCGGTACTATTACCGTTTCAATTCAGTGGCAGGATGGCGCAACGAATCTTGGCACATCTACTTGGACCTTTACTCTTGGAACAACTGTAGTTTCTTCCAGCCAGAATTTTGACGCTGTAGCTGCTCCTGCTTTACCAGCAGGTTGGGTGGCTACCAATCCAGTTGGTGGTGGTGCCCTTTGGGTAACTTCTACAGCAGGTACACCTGCTCCTCCTGTTGTTTCAGCTCCGAATGCAATTTTTATAGATGATCCTGCTATTGTAACTGACAAGCAGATTGTAACTCCATCCTTTACACCAGGTGCAGGGGCAAGGGTTTCTTTCGCTAATAACTTTAACCTCGAGAGCACATTTGATGGTGGCGTATTAGAGATTTCTATTAACGGCGGAGCTTATACAGACATTATTACTGCAGGCGGCAGCTTTGTTGCCGGCGGTTATACGGGTGTCATCAGTGCCGCTTTTGGTAATCCTCTTGCAAACCGCAATTCATGGACCGGAACCAGCGGTGGATTCGTCACAACGACGGTGAACTTACCTGCCGGAGCAGTAGGTCTCCCTTGTCAATTGAAATTCCGTATGGGATCTGATAACAGTGTACCAGCACAGGGTTGGAGAGTTGATAATTACTCTGTTTCTCAACCAGCTTGTTGTGGTGCGGCATGTACTATTACCTGTCCTGCTAATATTACTGTAGCTACCGGTGCAGGGGCAACGTCTTGCGGAATGAATGTGACTTATCCTGCTGCAACAACAACAGGTCTTTGTGGCACTGTGACTTATTCAAATCCGTCAGGTAGTTTCTTCCCGAGAGGAACAACTACAGTAACAGCTACAACTGCTGCAGGGCCAAGTTGCACATTTACTGTTACAGTAACTGATGGAACACCTCCAACAATTGTATGTCCGGCTAATATTACTGCAAACAACACTCCGGGCTTATGCTCAGCGGTTGTCAATTATAGTTTACCTACTGTTACAGACAATTGCGGTTTGCCTGGACCTTTGGTACTTGCACAAACAGCATCTCAAACACCAACTGCCGGATCTGTTGGCTGTAATGCAGGCGGTTTCCATACCCTTAACAGTTATTGGAGAGCTTATAATCTTGCTCCAATGGCTTTACCCGGACCGGTTCAGATTAATTCAGTTCAATTTGGTATTGAGTTATCTGATGCAAATGGTACAGGCACAACACAGCCTGTAACTGTAAATGTATACACCAGCGCCGGTGCATTCCCGGGTGGTGCCCGTACGTTGGTAGGAACATCAGGTGTAATACAGATTCCTGACCAAACGTTAACAACATTTACAGCACCTATAACCGTTCCTCCAACTGTTGCTGCCAATGCCATCCTTGTTCTTGAGTTGGTTACTCCGGATGGAAGAGCTCCAGCAAATAACAGGTTCTTTATCGGAAGTAATACTTCCGCTCAAACAGGGCCAAGTTATATTCAGGCAGCTGATTGTGGTATAGCAACCCCAACGGATTTAGCATCCATTGGTTTCCCGAATATGCATATCATTCTGAATGCAAACGGTGTTATTACAGGACCTTCACCATTGGTTCAGATAGCAGGCTTACCAAGTGGTGCTACATACCCTGTTGGAGTAACGACCAATACATTCCGTGCAACAGATATCGCCGGAAATACTTCAACCTGTTCATTTAATGTAACTGTGGTTGATAATCAGGCACCTTCATTAACCTGCCCGACAAATATTACACAGAATACGGATGTTGCTGCATGTGTGGCAACTGTGGTTACGCCAAACCCGGCTAACTCAGATAACTGTGGTGTAACACAAGTTACCTGGACAATTACAGGAGCTACTGTAGCCTCTTCACCAGCTACAGGTATTAATTATGTTGGAACAAGGGCATTCAATTTGAATGGTACTACAGGTCAGGGTGTTTCAACAGTAACT
>JANNCC010000093.1:0-10028 GCA_031386125.1 Chitinophagaceae bacterium | reverse complement strand
AGCGAACAGAAAGTACAAGAGTGCGACGCAACGAAGCTGATAGTAGTAATGCAGCTGATAACATAACCCACCCCATATACTCAAAGAAAATAATTTTTCTCAATTCGCCCCGCCCAGGCGAGGAAGTTTCCGCTGTGCCATGCTCCTTATTCACTACTCACCATTCACCGCTTAACTCATCCAATTTACCCCAGCTTCTGCATTCCACTTCGTTGTACTCTTCTTCAGCTTTGTCCAGAATTCAATCGAACTTTTTCCCGTTATATCACCCACACCAAACTTACTTTCATTCCAGCCGCCGAAGGAGAAGGGTTCTCTTGGTACAGGAACACCTACATTAACACCAATCATACCGGCACTGGCACGGTCAATAATGTAACGGGCCATGCCACCGTTTTGGGTAAACACAGAAGCGGCATTACCATAAGGGTTTGCATTTTCAATCGCTAATGCTTCATCAACGGTGTTGGTTCGCATAATAGAAATTACAGGGCCGAAAATTTCTTCGGTGGCTACACTCATATTTGGTGTAACAAAATCAATCACCGTTGGGCCAACATAAGTGCCGTTTTCTTTTCCTTTTACTTTGGTATTGCGGCCATCTACTAAAATTTTGGCGCCGTCTCTTTCGGCTTCGCCAATATATCTTTCAATTCTTTCCTTACTTTCTTTACTGATAACAGCCCCGAGGTTTTCTCCCGGAATAATTTTTCTTGCTTCTTCACATATTTTATCAACGATGCTGTCAACATTGCCCACACCGATCATCGCCGATGCGGCCATGCAACGTTGGCCGGCACAACCACTCATAGAGGCCGCTACATTTTGCGCCGTCATTCCGGGAATAGCATCGGGCAATACCATCAAATGATTTTTGGCACCACCTAATGCTAATGCTCTTTTAAAACTTTTAGTGGCTCTCTGGTAAACTATCTTGGCCACTTTGGTAGAACCAACAAAGGATACTGCTTCAATACCGGGATGGTCGCAAATGGCTTCTACAATTTCCACATCACCATGAACGATATTAAAGACACCATCGGGCAGGCCAGCTTCTTTTAATAATTCGGCGAGTTTACCACAGCACAGCGGCACTTTCTCGGAAGGCTTCATAATCATACAATTTCCGAGTGCAATGGCATTTGGTAATGTCCAGTTGGGCACCATGGCAGGAAAATTAAATGGAACGATGGAGGCCACAACTCCCAATGGCACATGTTCTGTTCTGCATTCCACACCTTTACTTACTTCTAATATTTCACCTGTTACCAATTGCGGAAGTGAAGTAGCAAACTCTGTCAGTTCAATACACTTTTCTATTTCAGCTACCGATTCGCTGTATGTTTTTCCGTTTTCTTCGCTGCATAGTTCAGCGAGTTGTTTTAGATCTCTTTCGAGTAAAGTCTTATACTTAAAGAAAACCTGTACTCTTTCTTTTATGGGTGTTTTACTCCATGTTTTGAAAGCCTCTTTAGCGGCTTTTACGGCAGTATCCAGATCTTTGACTGTTGACATGGGAACGGTTGATAACAAGTTGCCATCGACAGGGGAGATAACCTCTATTGTTTTAGAAGTGGAAGCAGCTACAAACTTTCCATTGACATAATTCTGAGTGGGAGAGTATTTCATATAGCAAGTTTCTTTTAGTACTTAGTTAAAAGGGGGTGGAACCACAAAGACACGGAGAGAGAAGCTGTATAAGAAGTAATTGTATTCTCCGTGCCTCCGTGTCTTTGTGCCTTTGTGTTTCAAAATGAATTTCCAGTTTTATCAATTATAAATATACTTAATTTGCCGGTTATTACAACCTAGCAACTTCAATTTCAATGACCCCGGAACGACACAACAAGCTTACTTCTGTATTAAATAAAAGGCAGGGCGATATTGCCATTGTAATGGAAAATGTGTTTGACCCGCATAATATTTCAGCAGTAATGCGTACCTGCGATGCCGTGGGAGTACAGGATATTTATATTCTTAATACAAAAATTCCGAGGCATAGAAAATGGGGAGCTAAAAGTTCATCCAGTGCAGCCAAATGGCTGACTGTTCACCAGTATGAAAATGCAGCCGAATGTTTTTCATCATTAAGGAACCGCTATTCAACCATTTTAACTACTCATCTCAGCAGCGATGCTGTAGGTTTACACGAGATTGATTTTGCCAAAAGCATTGCACTTGTATTTGGCAACGAACACAGCGGAGTAAGTGACGATATAAGAGCAATGGCGGATGGTAATTTTATTATTCCTCAGGTAGGCATCATTCAATCGCTGAATATAAGTGTGGCCTGTGCTGTCACTTTGTATGAAGCCTTCAGGCAAAAGACAAATGCAGGTCATTACAACCAACAGAGTTTGGATGCCGTCAGGTATAATGAGCTTTTCAAAGAATGGAAAGAAAACAGGAGAGAAGAAGATTAGTTTGCGATTTCAAGTTTAAAGTGTGACGTGTATGAAAATCAAAAAACCTTTATTGGCGTTTATTCTCCTGATTTCAGGAATAATTACTTTTTCCCAGGAGGTAAAGAGGGTGAAGATTACTGACGTAGAAAAGATCATTGTTGAAAGTAAAGCAGCACTAATTGTCAACATGTGGGCCACCTGGTGTGTGCCCTGCGTGGAGGAGTTACCCTATTTTCAAAAAGAAGTGGCCGACCATAATGCTTCGGCGGAATCAGGTGATAGCATTCAATTGATATTAGTGAGCCTCGATTTTAAGGAATCTTTCCCGGACAAGATTCAGAAATTTATGAAGAAGCGGAACGTAGCGGCTCCGGTTGTCTGGCTGGATGAAATGAATGCCGATTATTTCTGTCCGAAAATAGATGCGAAATGGTCGGGAGCAATTCCGGCAACCCTTTTTATTAATAACAAAACGGGCTACCGGAATTTTGTTGAAGAAAAAATCTCTCATGAAAAGCTGAAGCAGGAAATAATGGCGTTACTTGAAAAAAATAGGCGCTAATTTAAAAAATCGTAAATTTCTATGACTATTCCACGGTAGAAGAGCAAGGCAGGCATTGAAAAATACCAGATTGTTTTTCCTAAACAAGGTTAAATTTTTTTAAACGAAAATGACTTAAATATGGAAAAGAAATATTTAATCGTTTGCCGGTTACAGGCATTTATCATCATTGTATCAGCCCTTTTATTACCTGTAGCTGCCAACAGCCAGGAACTTACACCAGAACAAAAACAGATACGTTGTCAAAACAACAGAGACAGGATAGCGGAACTGGATAAGCAATTAAAAAGGACAAACGACTCCTTGGCTCAAATTCCGGAAAAAAAAGAAATAGAGAATGCAAGAAGTTATTTGTCATATATAAGAAAATTCAAAAACCCAAACAACCTTAGTATAGATCCCAGAAATAAATCGGACGAGAATTTTATAAAAATTAAAAGAATCGCAGTTCAATATAACTTTGACTTTGAAAAATGTATTTATAAGGATTTTCATGAAGGTGAGGAGCCGTACTATGTCTCAAAATTTTGTTATTCTGAACTTGAAAAAATAGTAGTTAAAAAAATTGATAAGGGTGTATCCCTCCAAAGTAGAAGATCTGAGCTTATAAATAAAAAAAATGTAATTGATAAGCAATTGGCTTCCCACCGCAATAATCTTATTGCATTAGATTGTGATAACCAGGCAAAAAAGCCTGGCGGTGCTTGCAAGCTTAAAGGGAGATGGACGCAGGATACGCCTGGGATTGGTTCGACCGACTGGGTAATCGAAAGCGACGGTACTGCAAAAGAAAAAGGAATCGGCTATGCCGAAGGAAAAGCAACCCTCAGCGGCAACGTACTGCACATAGATTGGCAAACCAAAACTGGATATTCGGGATATTATGAGTGGACATTGGACGATAATTGCAGTTCAGTTAAAGGGACGTTGGTGTTCAAGACCGGCCGCAGTGACACGATAAACAACTCGACTGTGAAATGGAGCCCTTTTTAAAAGAAATTAGCAGATAAGTCCCTGGCTATATAGTCTTCAATAAATGGTAATTCAAATGAGAAACAGTTTTCGAAAAAAGGCTAAAAAAATCATGGCTATACTTGAAAAACATTAGGACGCCTCTTCTGCTTCCATTTCTTCTTTGGCTTTTGCCAAAATATACAGGAAATAAACAGCTGCTCCCAAGCTGACAAGGGCCAGTGTTATTCCCATAAAACTTTTATGGTAGATGGCTTTGGCAAGACTAAAGCCAATTAAAATCATAAAGATAATAATGATGATTTTGTTGAGTGTGGTTCTGGATAGCATAAGCCGGTTTTTTGAGCCCCGATGGCTACGGGACGGGTGAACAATCAAGTTACTTAATGGCTGAGATGCGTCCACAAAAACATTCCATAAAATTTTTATAAAAAAAATCTCCCGATTTTATCGGGAGGTTTTAAATAAGCTATTCGGAGCTTTTATTAAAGTCTTTTAATAGAGCAGCCCACAGATTTGGACTCCTTTACAGAAATAGCTTTACCGGCTTTCATTTCATCTATCGCTGCAACAAGATGCTTACGGCTAACAGCAGAAGCATCAGATGGATTATCGTCAATAGCACCATGGTAAACTAACTTACCCTCCTCATCAAACAGAAAACATTCAGGTGTACGGTTGGCACCGAAAGCATCAGCCAGTGCTGATTTTTCATCCATCAGGTAGTACCAGTTGTAGCCCTGCGCTTTAGCATAAGCTTTCATATCTGCATAAGAATCGTCATTAGTTCTTTTTGCTTCGTTTGAATTCAATATCGCCACGCCAATGCCATTATCCTGAGCATATTTACAGGTTTCGTTAGTACGGGATTGGTTTTTGATTACATAGGGACAAGTGTTACAGCTAAACATAACAAACAGTCCCTTACTCGTCTTTGCCTCTTTTAAGGATACATCTTTACCTGAGATATCTTTCATTTTTGTTTCAGGGCTTGGAATAGGAGAACCAAGTGGCAGCGGATCACCAATAGGTTGCAGAGCCATAACTGCAATAGCAGCTACAGGCAAAGTGACAAAAAATATTCTTTTCATGTTTATGATTTTAATAATTAAAGTTCGGAATTTATACCGGATTATCACTGCCGTCTGCGGGGTTATCTTTCCGTTCGTCTGCTATTTTTTTAAGTGAAGAGATGCTTACATTCAATTCAAAACCAATCAATAGAATAAGAGAGTTGATGAAAATAAGTATCATCAATATCAGAACAGAACCAATGGACCCATAAAGTTGGTTGTAGTTTCCGAACCTACCCACCCACCAGGAAAAAAGTGCTGTCAGTAGTAACATCAGAAAAGTGGCGAGGATAGAACCAGGATTTATAAGCCGCCATTTTTTATGTACTGCCGGGGCATGCCTGTAGATATAGGAAATACAGGCAAAGAACAGCAGTATTATTATAGCCCACCGGGCATTTAGTATGATGTTTCTTACGACCCGGCTTTCGATGCCCAGCCATTGCAATACCGAGCCTCTGCTGATTAATAACAGTACAGATATAAATACAATTATAAACAAAACCATGGTAATTTTTAGTGCTGTGCCTCTTTTTTGAAGCTCTGTTCGTTTTCTAAAACCAAGATAGTTTTTATCGAACGACCGCATGATGCCCATCATAGCATTTGAGGAGAAGAACATGGATAAAACAAAACCGAGTGAAAGCAAGCCGTTTCTCGGGTTATTGATAAAATCCTGAAGAAAACTAATCAGCACTGGGTTATCTTTTTCGCCGGGAATTACATCTTTTATCAAACCATACATTTCCTCCTGAAACTGCTGGGTAATGGGAAGAAAGGGAATTAACGTAAAGAGAAAAATAATAGCAGGGGGGATGGCCATCACAAAATTAAAAGCAATAGCAGAAGCCCTTTCAGTCATTCCCACCGTTTTTACCTGGCTGATGAAAAATTTCACTACATCGTATAGTGCAATGCCTCTGAAACCGGGTAATGAAGTGGCTTTGCTTTTATCAATAATAATTCTTGCCGGTGCTGTGGCCGCAATTCTGTTTCCTATTTTGGTAAGGAGGGGCATTAGTTCGCCAATTTCTGTTTTGCCTTACTTGAAGAATCCATACGTCTTGTCAGTTCTTGTTGATATAGCCTTGCATATTTCCCGTGGTCAGAAAGATTAGTGGTAAACACACTAGTGCCATCAAATTTGTGACTTGCCACAAAAAACAGGTAATCGGTTTTCGGAGCATCAAGCACCGCATCAATTGATTCGGCTGTTGGCGTACATATCGGACCGGGTGGAATGCCTGCATACATATATGTATTGTAAGGAGAATCTGTTTTAAGATGCACACCCAAAATTCTTTTTAGTGCAAAATTTTTCATAGCAAATTTTACCGTTGGGTCAGCTTGCAATTTCATGCCCGTTCTCACCCTGTTAAGGTAAGTGCTTGCAATATTGTACTTGTCTGCTTTTTTATTCGTTTCTTCCTCTACTATGGAAGCCAGCGAAATAATCTGTAAAGGGGTTAGATGAAGACTATCAGCCTTTATTTTTCGTTCACCTGACCAGAATTTTTGATACGCTGTATAAAACTGTTGAAAGATCTTATCCGGGGTGCTGTTCCATTTCAGGTTGTAAGTATAGGGCATCACTATTGACATAACGGTGTTACTGTCAACTCCATATTTTTTTAAGGAATCATTATTGTTCAGGAAAGTAATCATTTGCAGAGAATCACATTCCACATCAAATTTTTTACCCTTTCCGATTTTACCGGCAAATAGTTCTTTTGTTCTTTCTTTGTTGATGACCATTTTTACTTCTGCCTGATTGCCGCTGCGCAGGAGCTTTACTAATTTGTAAAGGCTTATTCCATCTGGCAGTTTATACCGGCCGGGTTTAGCTTTTTTGTATTTCAATAATTTGGCTATAAGGTTGAAATCGTTTCCACTGATAAATTTCTGCGAAGCTAAATTCTCTTTTACCACTGGCACATCATCGCCGGTTTTAATGTAGAAATAAGTGCCTTGTTTATTGTGAACAGCCGGCTTGAAAAATTTATAACCAATAAACCCGCCTGCAATAACAATTACTGCCAGAACTCCCAGAATGATTTTCTTTTTCATAAACGGTGTCTAAAATAAAAATCTGCTTCTGCAATATAATTGCTTCGGTGGACAAAGTAAAACCCCGATTCTGATTGAGGTGGAATCGGGGTTTGAAATATTTTTACAAGGGCTTATTTAGCTGGAGTTTGCGGGGTTGGCGTTATTGGAACAGCATTACCGGGTAATGTTGCAGGATTAGTAACTGGTGCTGATTGAACTTTTGCATCCGAAGCTCCGCTGGCTGATGAACCAGCCGATTTAGAAAGAAAGAAAACAGAGAACAGGCACAAGGCGGCAACTATTCCGGCAAATATCCAGGTGCCTTTTTCCAGTACATCGGTAGTTTGTTTTACACCCATAAATTGATTGCTAAAACCAGCCACATTTCCGGCCAGCCCACCACCCTTGGGATTTTGTACCAAAACAATAAAACCAAGTACCACAGAAGCCAAAATAATCAGTATAATGAATAAAGTCGTCATGTCTAATTTATTTTCTTTAAATCTTCAATTTTCGTTGCAAAATAAGGACTTTTAGAGGGATCAAGCAAACTTAATTTAGTGTAAACTTCGATGGCTTTAGCAGCATTTCCCTGTTTTTCCCACACTTCAGCCATAGCTTCTGTCAAAACGTCCCTGTTTGTCAGTGAATGCTCAGCAAGTTGCTCAACTTTCTTTTCAGCCACGGCAGATATGCCCGCATTTCCTTCTGTAGTTCCGGCAATTTCAGAAACGGGCAACCGTTTCATAGTTTTCAGCCAGTCTGTAAAACTTTTTAGTTGCAGACCAAATTTATCTTTTGGTTTTTCTTCTTCTTTAAATTTAATACCCAGCGAGGCGAAATAATCAACGGTGTGGAAAGGTTCAAAAGTCAATTCAGCTTTTGAAAGGTCAATCGCTTCAATTTTTAAGGCAGGTATTTGAATTACCTGCTCTTCTTCTTGCTGGGTGGGCAGTTCTGTTAATTCTGTAACTGAATCAACTACTGTTTCGGATTTTATTTCGATTATTGGTTGTGCCAGATCGGAATTTTTATTTTGATAAGAGGCAGCAACAAGATTTTCTGTTTGCTCGATAACTGCTGGTTCTTTTTTTGCTTCTGCCCCGGCTGTAAATTCTTCATTTTTTACAGGGGCAATAACTTCTGCGTATCCTGTTTCATTCAGTAAATGCTCTACCCACATTGGATTATGAAAAAAGAGAAATGTTTTTTGTAACTGCTCATCGTACCTGTCAGGATTTTCTATTTGTAATTTCTTTGTAAGTAATAACTGTGCTGCACCAAAATAAGGGTGGCGATCAGCAAATTGCTCCAGTTCCTGCAGGCTGCATTGCTCCAGGGTATCTTTTTGCAAAAGCGATTTTACTAATTGATTAATCTGCGCATTCATCATTACAAGATAAGGGGATTGCTGTTGCGAAAATAGTTTTTTGCAATAGAAATTTCTGGATAAAAATTACCAATTGGAAAACAGCTTATTAAAAATTTCATCAGTGAGTGTTCTTGTCATTTCATCCAGCAGGGTGGCTTCGGCCTGCTGAAAGGATTGGGTGCCTTTAAATTCAAAACTCCGGCTTACATCGTAATCCTTCACTTCATCAGCCTTTCGGTTATTCAGGATAATATGCAGCCCAACAGTCAGCCTGTTAGTAGCTACCTGCTGTCCGGAGATTGCTGAAGTGCTGAAGGAGTATTGTGTGATGGTGCCGCTTATTTCCCAGTCAGGATTATCGCTATTGGTTTGTGATAGCCTTGTTTGCCCGATAATTTTTTGCCGTATTTTATCTGTGAGCCTGGGGCTAAGCTGCGGGTTAATATACTGTGCCCGGTTTTCAATGAAATTTACTTTTACTGTTTTGATACTATCAGGAATGGTAGCTTCATTAAATTTATAAATATTGCAATTGGTATTGCTGAACACTGCAACAAGACACAAGGCACAAGGCGCAATAAGCAAAGATATTTTTTGGAGTAATTTCATTTATTCTTCTATATCGTATTCTTTTAATTTTCTGTACAAGGTTCTTTCACTGATGCCAAGGTCAAGAGCGGCATCTTTTCTTTTACTCTTATGTTTCTTCAGTGCTTTTATGATAAGTTCTTTCTCTTTATCAACAATATTAAGACTTTCTTCCACTTCCATATGGTCATGTATATCATTGTTCATAATAACCGGCTGTGCGTTTTGAATAGCCGGTTGCATTCCTATAGATACCTGCCTGCCCGCAGGTAATGTCGTGGCAGGCTGTATTTTTTCATTACCCTTCAATTCTTTCAGTTCATTAATAAAATCCTGATTTTGCGATACCATATTCGGATTTTGCAATACATCCAGGAACATTCTTTTCAATTCTGTTACATCTTTCTTCATATCGAAGAAAAGTTTGTACAGCATTTCCCGTTCGTTGGAAAACTCATGATTGCTTCCGTTGGCAGAGGCTAATATCGGCATCCTGTTACTGGAATATGGCTGCAAAAATTTGCTCAACTCTTTTGCGGGAATATTTTTATCTGTACTCAGTACCGAAATCTGCTCTGCAATATTCTTCAATTCCCTCACATTGCCCGGCCATGGATAGTTTATTAACAGTTGTTTTGCTTCGTCGTCTAACTGTACCGGAGCTGCTTTGTATTTATTGGCAAAATCAGCGGCGAATTTTCTGAACAGTATATGAATATCTTCCGGTCTGTCGTGCTGTGCCGGCACCCTTATGGGAACAGTGCTAAGTCGATATTAAAAATCTTCCCGGAAACGGCCAGCTTGTACCTGTTGCAGCAAATCTTTATTGGTGGCAGCAATTACCCGTACATCTGTCTTTTGTGTTTTGGATGAACCTACACGAATATATTCTCCGGTTTCCAAAACTCTTAATAACCTTGCTTGAGTACCGAGCGGCAATTCACCAATCTCATCTAAAAAAATGGTACCACCATTTACTGTTTCAAAATATCCTTTCCTTGCATCTG
>JANNCC010000087.1:0-5650 GCA_031386125.1 Chitinophagaceae bacterium | reverse complement strand
GACCTGGATGAACTGAATCATATTTATCTTGGTGGTGAAAAATTAATTTGGGAAACAAAACAAACCGGGGCAGTCGGAAGAATGAAAGTGGATAAGGGATTAATTAAGTTAATTGGGTTGATGGAAGGTCAGTTATCTGTATTGCCAAACGGAAATGAAATTATCGCCGGTATAAAAAAATATTATAAAGAAGGAACGACTATACAGGATGCTACTTTCCATTTTGTGAATTCGTTATTTGAAGAATATGGATTGATTATACTGCTGCCGGATAATACAGTATTAAAAAAGCAAATGGTATTAGTGTTTGAAGATGATTTACTAAGCCAAACTGCTTCGGGTATTGTTGAGAAAACAGCTAAAAAATTAGAGGCAGCCGGTTATAAAGTGCAGGCAAGTCCGAGAGAAATCAATTTATTTTATTTACTGCATGATAAGAGGGAACGCATTGAGAAGGGGAATAATAAATATTCAATATTAAATACAGAATATTCGTTTGACGACAGCGCAATGATTAAGGAGTTACAGGAACATCCTGAAAGGTTCAGTCCCAATGTTATTCTCCGTGGATTATACCAGGAAACCATTTTGCCCAATATCGCTTTTGTCGGAGGCGGGGGAGAAACGGCTTATTGGTTGCAGTTGAAAGATTTCTTTGAGCATTATAAAATTCCGTTCCCGGTACTGGTGTTGCGGAATTCGTTTTTAATTATAGAAAAAAAATGGCAGGCAATTATTGCTAAACTGGGATTTACTATTGAAGATTTCTTTTTGCCAGAACAAGAATTAATAAACCGGCTGGTAGCAAGGGAAACAGACAAAAAACTAAAACTGAACGGCACTTTTTCTGAAACAGAGCAGTTGTATAATCTTATCAAAAAACAGGCAACTTCTATTGATGCTACATTAGCAAAACATGTGGAGGCATTGAAGATACAGACCCTTCACCGTCTACAGGAACTAGAAAAGAAAATGCTGCGGGCAGAGAAAAGAAAATTTGCTGACCAGCAACGACAGATACATACTATTAAAGAAAAACTATTTCCCGGTAATGGGTTACAGGAAAGGAAAGAAAACCTGAGCTATTACTATGCGAAGCGGGGTAGTGAGTTTATTAAACAGCTTCTCACTGCATCTTTAAGTTTAGAACAGGAGTTTTCCATACTACAGGAAAAATAGTTTATTACAACTATTTCCTTCTCAAATAAACATTAAATGTAAACGACTGCCTGTTCAAATTGGTAATCACATTACTATACACGGAATTATTTCCTTCATGACTATCCAGCAGGCCTCTTGAGTATTTTAATTCGGGGGATATAATGATTCCGGCTTTTGGCAAGCCGATGTCCACGCCAAAACCAGCATCACCCGACACATCAAAAGATTTTATTGGCAGCCTGTCCGAATTAATATCATTCTTTTGCATCAGGTAACCGAAAGTTGGTCCCGCTGAAATAAAAGGTGCAACATTTTTGTTTGAGAACCTGAATATAAATGGAACAGGAACGGTGAAAGAAGTTGTTTGTACTGATATAGCCTCCGTAACCGGCCCACCACTTACTCTTTTTCTTTCAAAATCAATATCACTTTGCTCAAAAGAAACAAGGACAGAAGGTCTTATTGAAATACTGTTGCTCAAAACAACTTGCCCGATAATACCGAGTTCAAATTTCAACCTGCCTTTTACGCCTGATGCTGCCAACGTATCATTTGCACTTACTGGTTTTGTGGTAATGGACGGCTTGCTGATGCCACCACCAATTGCCAATCCCCAATGTATTTTGCTGTTGTTCGGTTTTTTTTCCTTTCTTATTGTGTCAGCAGGATTAGCCGGATTATTTGTTGCTGCTTTTCTTGCTACTGCAAGTGTGGTTAATGCACAAGCCCAGTTAGGAGCAATTTTCGCAGCTTTATCAGCATAATAGACGGCACTGTCAGTCCGGTTATTTTCCAAATGTAACAGGGAAAGCTTATTCATGATATACGCACCGTTACGGTCAATTGCAAGTGCGGCATACGCATTTTGAAATGCAATGGCAATGCTGCCATTTTTCCCATCTTTTCCAAAATCGCCACTGGCTTTTAAAAAATACATTCTGTTTCGAAGCGAATTGGCAAAATCTTCATCATATTCCCTGACCATTGCAATTGCTTTTTCCAGGTTCACCGCAGCTTCATAGTTTCCCTGTTTTTCTTTTGCACTGCCATCATCGCTGCAGCCAAGATATTTGTCAACTTTGCGTTGTGCCACATTAATATATTCAACAGCCAGCGTTGATTTAGCATCTAAGGTGTAAGGATTGCCGGGGTATTTTTTATTCAATTGCCCGAAATATTCTGCTGCTGAAGACCGGCCGGTAAGGTTGTTTGATTTCACTGCTTTGTAAAAAAGATTGTACGTTTCTATTAATGCCGTATCTGCAATGTAAAACCTTTTCGGGTTATCAATTATTCCGTTGAAAGAATTGCCACCGCCACGGTTCTGTTGTTTTTTTGTTTGCAGCCATTTTTGAAGATAGGCGGTATTAACATTGCTGATTACTTTCTCCGTGTTTTCATTGCAACAAAAATAAGGGTCTTGTTTCCTTTTGAAGCGTTGCTGCGCCACAGAGGGAACATTTTTATCAACATAGGTTTTAATTTCCTGGTAGGTTACTTTATTGTCGGGTGTTCCAATAGAATCGGCAGAGCCGGTTAGTCCATCCACCAGGTAATAAGTAAAGAGGCCATGACCTGTGCCAATGGAAGCATCTTCCAATGATTCTTGTCCTGCGCCGGTAGCCAGCATGATAATTTCACCAACCTTTTTTTCTGAGACAGCAGTATTCAGAAAATTTTGCCCTGCAGAGCCGCCTGGTAGCTCATTCGAACGGCAGGCATCCATAATAAAAAATACTTCTACGCCTTTGGTTGTTTCGTTGGCTATCTTCTTTTTTAAATTAAATAGCTGGATAGCGCCGGCAACGAGATAATTATTTTTATCTCCTTCCGGGTTACAATCATATGCCAAAAAGAAAAACTGATCTTCATCTATAGCATCACCATGGCCAGCGAGGTAAATGAAAAGTCTGTCACCTTTCTGCAATTGCTTGGCTTTTAACCATTGAAAGCCCTTGCCCCAGAAGTTGGAATTATTTGCCTGCTCATTCAGCAAGCAAAAAATATTATCCTCCTTTACGCTGCCGCCACCCGGTGATTTCAGGTAATCCCTGAAAAGCTCAGCATCTTTGTCTGCATAAGTTAAGGGACGGATGTATTTATATTTAGAAATACCAACAACGATGGCAAAAGTCTGCGGACCTTTAATACTGGCATCTCTTGGTACTAGTGGTGATTGTCCGGCAGCATTAAATACGGTTGCTAATAATAGCGGCAGCATTACCAGGCTAAGAAAGTATCTCATAGTATAGATTGATAAACATATAAACTGTTAGAAGCTCTTTTTACCGGCTTACTATCTTTAAAGTTACTTCTTTTCTGCTACCAGTTTAAAAAGGCTGCTGCTGCCGTCATCGTTGTCTGCTGCCAGTACAAGGTGGAGGAAGTTTTTTGTTTCTTTTGTAATACAAACGGATTCAATTTTCTGACCCTTGAATTTAGGGTCAATATTTTCAAGGTCTACTATTTTATCCGGGTTAACGGCCTTCGATTTTTTTCGGGAAGAAATATTTTCAATTATCCAGAGATAGCTTTTGCCGATAGCTCCATCATCCATATTATTTCTGGTATCTTCTGTTGATACAGTTAAAATCAGCCGGTCACTTTGTTTTGAGTAGGCAATACCAGAAACGCCATTGAACAAAGAACTGTCCGTGGCAGAACCAACGAGGATAAGAGATATAGGAGCATTCGCCTGGTCTGTCCAGAAATTATCGCTGGTGAGTATCAGATAATTTTTCGGATATCCTTTGCTTCCCCGGTTGGTAAGGATGATGGAGCCGGGAATAGCACAAATTCCTTCAATATTTATTTCCGTAATTCCGTTTGGTATTAGTCGTTGATAAAATATGTCTAACCGGATGCTATCTTTTTGCTTGGTAACCGGATTAATCAGCCAGGCAGTATTTCGGTACGGGGATAGGGAGCCAGAACCGGCTAACAGTAATTGATTATCTTTTGTAAGAGTAATTCCTTCAAGGTCTGCTTTTAATTTTTTGGGAATTCTTTTTTCTGTAAAGGAATAAAGATTGATAGAGTCAATTGGGTTAAAATTGCTATCAAGAATCAGTATATCATTTGCATCATCACCGATAACATAAAATTGGTTGTTGAAATATTCAATACCCGAAGCAGACGGGTATTGGTCAAGTTTTTTTATTTCTTTTAGCATGTTGTTGCTGCCGCAGGTGGCGAGAAAGGCTGATATGAGAAACAAGTAAAGATGAACCATTTTATTTCAATCAAATCCTTTTAATCTTACAAATCGTAGTTCTTTTCAATCAAACTTATTCTCCCATCCATCTTTCTTCATCTTCTCCACTTTTTCAATCACTTCTGTATTAAGTGACTTTTTATAATCAGCCACTTTTTTTGAAACAGCTTCGTCAGCAGTGCCAAGAATTTCAGCCGCAAGAATACCGGCATTTTTAGCAGCATTCAATGCTACTGTACCAACTGGTACACCATTCGGCATTTGCAGAATAGATAAAACAGAATCCCAACCATCAATAGAATTGGAAGATTTGATAGGTACGCCAATAACAGGCAATACGGTAACAGATGCTACCATGCCTGGCAAATGTGCGGCACCGCCAGCCCCGGCAATAATCACTTTCAATCCTCTTTCTTTGGCCGTAGTAGCATATTCAATCATGCGGTGCGGTGTACGATGAGCAGACACCACCGTTACTTCATGCGGTATCTCAAATTGTTTGAGAATATCTGAAGCAGCCTGCATAACATTTAAGTCGCTGTCGCTGCCCATGATGATGCCAACTAAAGGATTCATGTGAAGAGTTTGAGGGGCAAAGAAAGGGTAAAAATTGTATCCCTCAAAGTTGAAAGAGTTATTTCACGCAGAAACCGATGAGTACGCAGGGGATTTCAATAAAGTCTAGTTAGAAGCACTTGTTATATTAAGTTTTCCTTGCGACTTTGCGTACAAACTATTTGATTAAATCACCTTTCAACCGCAATAACTCAGTCTCTGCCAACTTTGTATTGTATCTCGCATCTATTAAACGGGTGTAGGCATCCTGCAAGCTTTTCTGCGCTTCTTTTAGTTGAATAAGTGTATTGGAATTTAGCTTATATACTTGAAAAACGATATCTACATTTTCTTTTGCCAGCAAAATATTTTCTTCTTCCAGTGTCAATGCCATTTTCTGCAATTCATAATCTTTATAGGCATTGATGATGCTAAGGCTTACTAGTGATTTTTGATTGTCATATATCAATTGCTGGTATTGTATGTCTAATGTTGCTTGCTTTATCAGTCTTTTAGTTGTAAAATTATTAAGAATTGGGATGGAGATATTAAAACCAATATTTCTTCCAAAGTTTCTGCTATACAATGGCTGGAAGGGATTAACTGTGGCTTTATTATTATTCCGGGTGTAATTATATGCGGAGTTTAGGGAGACAATGGGAAACCTTTCTGCTTTTCTTTCTTTCAACGTAAACTTTGCAATATCAATATTTTTTTCAG
>JANNCC010000075.1:0-1706 GCA_031386125.1 Chitinophagaceae bacterium | reverse complement strand
ATAGAGGCTGTAGCTAAACATATAGAAGTTCCGCTGATTATCGGCGGCGGTATAATACAACCGGAGAAAGCTTATCTTAATTGCAAAGCCGGTGCTGATGTGATTGTGGTTGGCAATGCCATTGAAAAAGATGCATCGCTGATTAAAGAGATGGCGGCGGCGATTCATTCAGTTCCGGTAAAGGCTTAACGTAATTCATCCACCTTCACTCTCGTCGGTGTTTCCTTTCCTGCTACAATACTTTTTGAACTGAATTTGACAGAGTTATTAAAGCATAACGCCGAGTCCACTCCGCACACAAGGCCGGGCGGTGAGACATCGGCTAAGAAGCAATAGATTTGTAGACTCGTCTGGGAAGGAATTTTCAAAACAAATGTGGAGATAAGACGATTTAGAAAGAGCAACTTTTAAACTCAATATTTTATGCTTCGAATATACTTAGCCGTATTTCTTTTAGCCTTCTTCACAACTAAAGACGTTTATGCACAACTGCCAACCCCGTCGTCACAAGATTCTTGCATCCAGATTTTCAAAGAATATTCGAAGCATTGGAAGAAAGACAAGCACGGTAAAAATGGATTTAGAGAGTTATTTGGGAGAACAATATTCAAAAACTGTAACTTAAAGGGGGCGCAATGGCGTGACATTAGTGGGTACTTAGGCAAGCCAACACATAAGGGATCGAGAGAAGGAATTATGGTGTATTTGTATAGATTGAATTACTTTAGTCGAAATATTAAACTGATAGGAACATTCCTGCTCGAAATTGATGTGAACGAAAAAGGCCAAATCGTTCTTTTTGGTGTTTTTGAGGTCGACGGTTAAGAATTTAGATAATGAAATACAAACATTTTCTTCCCAGACGAGTGTTCAAATTATAAGCTATCCACAGGTGCAGTCTCCGTTGGCTTTGTGTGTTGGTTTTGTGGGACTCGTCGTCAATATAAGAGATGGCGGCAGAGATTCATTCAGTTCCTGTAATGGCTTAACGCAAATCTTCCACTTTCACTCTCGATGGAGTTTCTTTCCCTGCAACAATACTTTTTGAACTGAGAGCAATAGCTTTTATCACCTGCGTCATATTTTCCATATCTAATGTTTCAATATGGTCTGTTAGTTTATGATAATGCGGCTCTACATCCATTTTAGAAGTAGAAATAGTATGTGCCGGTACACCAAGCTTTGCTAATGTGGTATTATCGGAACGATAAAAAAGTTGTTGCGTTGGATAAGGGTCAGGATAAAACGTAAAACCAGTTCCCTGCAAATCTTTGGCAAGAATTTCTCCCATATTAGTTTTTTCATACCCGGTTATGTAGGCAGAGTTCTTTCCCCATTTGCTTTCTGTGCCTATCATTTCAATATTGAACATGGCCATTACTTTATCTGCCTCAAACTGGCGGGAAAAATATTGAGACCCAAAGCCACCGATTTCTTCAGCTGTAAAAGCAGCAAACACAATTGTTCTTTCGTTATTCTTTAATGCAGCAAAATATTTTGCCAGCATAATAACTGCTGTTGTTCCGGCAGCGTCATCATTAGCTCCATTGTAAATAGAATCTCCGTCTACCGGTTTGCCAATTCCCAGATGATCGTAGTGACCTGAGAAAACCACATACTCTTCCTTCTTCGATTTTCCCGGCAATATACCCACCACATTCGCCATTTTTTGTTCTGTTATTTCATGCACTACTTCTATACTATAC
>JANNCC010000056.1:0-2574 GCA_031386125.1 Chitinophagaceae bacterium | reverse complement strand
GAGGCAAACAGGACTTGATTTCGTGGTTGACAAGCTGACCAATTCCATTGAAAATGTGGTTACAGGTGACAGTTTTTCCACTGACATCACACTTATTTCAAGTGCTGACCTCAAGACAGTAACTAAGAAAAACGGTTGGGCTTTTGATTGGAAAGACGAGTTGAAACAACCTGAAAAAGATGTTTACAAACTGACAATCGTAAATAATCAAACCGTAATTCAATGACTGATAAGTTTAGAAGTAAAGTCCGACCATGTTTACATGCACTTGGTTGAATCTGCACCTTTCAACAAAGGCAAGACAAAGATTTACGCAGGTGTTCCAGGCAACTTAGTTGCGTTCGCTTGTAAACTTTCTTTTCAACGAGGACACGAAGGCAACATTTCTTTTTTCTCAAAGACGCAACTTGTTCAACACTACATTGACTCTTTAGGTGCAATACACTTTGGCGGACGAGTTATGATTATTGACACCAACGCTGCACTAAAACTCATAAACAAATATTTTTCAAAATGAAAAAAAAATCAACAGAACTTGATGTAGATTTCATTGGCGGACAAGGTCCGTTGACCAAAAGCGAAGAGCAAGCGATTAGCGAATTTATCAAAGCTCAAAAACTTTTAAGAGCTAAAAAACAAATTCGCAGGACAAGGACAACGGCACGAACAAGAGTGACTGCATAACTCAACCTGTTGTGCTCCGAAGTCGCATCTATACTAACTCCCCGGCTACTCCGGTAAAATGCCATTAAAACATCTGCCTTCCCGCATTGGGTGGCTTACATCCGCCGCCGCCCAAAAGAAAACGGACGGCTCCGGCATGTACCGGTTAGTAGGGCTGGGTTTCATTTACCTGCTAAAACCTTCAACTTTCGGCAACTTTCTTCAACAATCGTTAACAACCGGAAACCCGGCACCAGGAGGTTCGTATTATTGCAGAGTAAAAAGCAGTATTGCCGGAAAGGTGTTTACGTAAGCAAATAGCAACGCTATAGTGACCCCGTACTAACCTTATACTAACTTCATCAGAAGCCATGAAAAAAGCATGAACCCCCTGTAAATGGATTTTGCATAAATAAGTAGCTTTTTGCCATAAATGCACACAGGTATAGGTTTTAGACAATCAGGGAGCAATTAGCTTTTCAAATCTTACATGAGAATAAAACTCCGAACCATTACAAAGTTGCAGCTCAAAATCTGAAAGCAGGTTTGTCTTGATTGATTCTTTAATAAAATTTTCTGCATTCTCCTGTAGCCGGGGAATGTGAGCAGTGCATATCTGGTAAACTTTTTCTGCATCCACATACTGGTATTCATGCACAGCAATATTTCTAAACCCTTTAATCATTGACCAGGGAATGACAGATGACTTATCTTTTAATGAATTATCAATTTTTGCAGCTTGTTCGCCAGCCTGCACCAGCAATGTAAGACTGGCAGTAAAATAAAGTTGTTCGTCTTTGTAGAAGAAATCGCTGTGATTACTGAAGCCTTTCAGATAAACCTGGATTTTTCCGCAGCACTCTAATATCCGGAGCAGATAAACAAGTTGTGATTTAGCTGCTTTTGACATATACTAAATCCTTATTTACATAATAAAGAATGATAGGCTCCAGTTTATTTTTAACTACTACATCACAAGAAGTATGCATTTCTTTTTCCACTAATGCTTTCAGTAATTCTCTTTTTTTATATCCCGGGTCTTCGTCAAGCAGCAAATCAATATCCTCATATTTTTCTCCACGGGCATACGAACCAAATACTCCGATCCGGTTAACACCCAGTTCCTTAAAAATATTTTGGGTGATAAAAAGTGTCTGTAATTCCTGTTCCATTTGTTTAAATTACTTCAAATATACGATTCCTTAAAATCGTTATTTAATCTTCTCCTTCGGCCTCTTCTCTTTCACTATTGGCGTATTATCCTTCCACCGCCACAGGTGCACACAGGCATAAGTGCGGTAAGGGCTCCATTTGGCAGACAGGCGCAGCATATCTTCTTTTAATTTCTTTTTATCGCTGTTGTCTATTTTATACAGTTGAATCATGGCATTCTGAATGCCAAGGTCATCCACCGCAAACACATCTTCACGGCCAAGGGCAAACATCAGCAACATCTCTACGGTCCACCTTCCCACCCCTTTAATAACGATAAGATATTCGATTACCTCTTCATTCGTCATTTTAGCCAGCTTCTTTGCATCCATGCCGCATTCTATTTCAAACTGTGCCACATTTTTTACATAACTCACTTTGGCATTGCTCAATCCAATGCCTCGCAAAGCTTCAAAAGGGGTTTCTAAAATCTGTTGCGGCGTTGGCTCTTTACCACCGTATAAGGCGATAAACCGTTTGTAAATAATATCCGCCACCTTAATAGATAACTGCTGGCTCATAATAGAAGCGCAGAGATATGTACAGATATTCTTTCGCTTTTTTAACCGGTGCGGTTCAGCTGCTGCTACCAGTTTCTTCAATTTCTTATCCTTACTCAGGTGTATGATATACTCCATTATACTTTTTAGTATTGCAATCCCGGTTGAGTAATTTTAAATCCTGTCTTTGCTTTTTCAT
>JANNCC010000024.1:0-15113 GCA_031386125.1 Chitinophagaceae bacterium | reverse complement strand
GGTTAGTAAAAAGAACATTGAACTCATTGTTGAATTTTTGAAAAGCTTTCCAGTTGATGCAATAGCAGCTTCGTGGGCCTTCAATATTTCCGTCAATCAGACCAGCATTTTTTAATTCTTTCAGATGCTGGCTTACTGTGCTCTGAGCCAGCGGCAGCACATCAACTATTTCACCACAAACGCATTCATTCTTTTGCGCCAGTAATTTTAATATAGCGATGCGGGCAGGATGTGCCATTGCCTTGGCAAAGTTGGCGAGGTCTTGCTCTTTTTGGGTAAACTCTTCTTTTTTATTAAACGCCATTTGTAAATCTTATATCGCAAATATACGATAAGACATTTCAAATAACCAAATAAATTTCGAAATTTACTTTTTTAGGGGAGCCGTTTTTCTTTTTACCAGGGAAATAATAACGCCGCTTCCGATGATGCAAAGAATGCCAAGAGAAGACATCCAGTCAGGAAATGCATCGCCTATCGCCATGCCAATAAATACGGAAAAAATAATATTGGCATACCCAATAGCAGAAACCACCCCGGCTTTGTCGGCGCCATAGGCTTTGGTAACAAAATATTGTCCGAACAATGCAGCGAGACCCAACCACAAGACATAAAACCATTCAATACCAATCGGCCAACGCCAGGCAATAAAGAAAACATCATCCACCGGAAGGTTGCCGAAATAACCGATAAGCATAAAGACAGTTGGCACCAATACCCCTGTACCGATAAAGGCCAGTACAATTATTCTTGCATCATAATAACCGGCCAACCTGTTTACGGTGATATAGGCAAGAGCGGATGTAATTCCTGAAATCAATCCTGCCACATGGTAGAACCAGGGAAAGTGCATAGCCGGTTTATAGATCAATAACATTCCAAGAAAACCCAACAATACCGCCAGTAACACAATGCGTCCATGATATTCTCTGAATAATAAAAAGGAAAACACGGCAATGAATAAAGCAGAAGTAAGATTATAAGTCATGGCCGTTCCCAAAGGAATATGCAAAATACAATACAACAAGGTGTAGAGAGCCGTTGTGCCCATCATTCCCCTAAAAAGAAGGAGATGAAATTTGCCGCCTTTATTTACCGGGGGCTTAATGATGAACCCGGCGATTAACACAACCAAACCAACAATATTTCTCCAGAATACTAACTGCCCGGCACCGAAACTTCCTTTTAGCAGTTTTGCAGCACCACCCATTAGCGAAAAGCCAAGAGCTGCGAGCAGCATGTAGAATATTCCTTTGTATCTGGGGTCAATTGCCATCAGATTTTTGAAAGTTTTTTCACGGCCGCTTCTAATGTTTCCTTTTTCTTTGAAAAACAAAACCGCAGCACTTTATCATCTTTTCCATTTTGATAAAAAGCAGAAACGGGTATTGTGGCCACACCGGCTTCTTTTGTTAATCGTATGGCCAGATCTTTATCGGCCTCATTACTTATTCTTTCATAACTACCGCAAATAAAATAACTACCAAATGATTCCTGCATGGTAAATCTTGTTTGCTGCATTAGTTGTTTGAAATAATCTCTTTTCTGCTGCATAAATGCGGGCAGCGATAAATAGGCGTCTTTATTTTTCAGAAATGCCGCTAACCCAACCTGGGATGGTGTGTGACAACTGAAACAATTGAACTGGTGAACTTTTTTGAATTCTTTTGTTAATGCGGCTGGTGCAATACAGTAGCCAAGCTTCCAGCCGGTGCAGTTATAGGTTTTGCCAAAGGAGAAACAAACAAAACTTCTTTCTAACAAATCAGGGTAACGAAGAATACTCTGGTGAGGAATATTATCGAATATCAAATGCTCATACACTTCATCGCTGATAATGAAGATGTTTGTTCCTTCTACAATTTTTCTTAATTGCTGTATATCTTCTTCATCAATTACACTGCCGGTGGGATTGTGCGGCGAATTAATAATAATGGCTTTTGTCTTTGGTGTTATGGCATTTTGAACCGCCACCCAATAAATATGATAACCGGGATAAACCAGATTAATAGTAATGGCCTTCGCCCCGTTGATTTCAATATTCGGAATATAGCTGTCGTAGCCGGGTTCAAATACAATTACTTCATCACACGGCTGCAGGATGGTGGTAAGGGATGAATAGATAGCATAAGTGCCGCCGGGTGTTATAGTGATTTCTGTATCAGGATTGACTTTCGTTTGATAAAGAAACTCCACCTTTTCAGCAATAGCTTCTCTTAGTGGCATCCAACCCGGCATGGGCGGGTATTGGTTGAAATTATTTTTCATGGCCTCCGTCACCAGGGCTGTCAATTCATGGTTCATCGGAAAATCAGGAAAGCCTTGTCCAAGATTGACTGCGTTGTATTCTGTGGCCAGCCCACTCATTACAGTGAAGATGGTGGTGCCTGCGTTGGGGAGTTTGGATTGAATATGCAAAACGGTTGTTTTTAAAAGTAAAAAGCAACTTCTTGTATTAAGAAGCTTCGCTAAGTTCTGCAATTCCCAACAAACTTACTTCACAGTAATCTTCGCAAACCTCAATTCTGTTTTTGCCATCAGTTTTTGCCGCCAGGAGGGAACGAAAATTTCATTCTTTACCACAAAAGCATGGCGTGGCATCAGTATTGTTTCTTCATTGTTGGGGGTAATTATTTTTCGGGTTGGTTTCCCGGTGGCAAGGTCAATAGATACGCCATAGGCATTACTCCTTTTCCGGAAATTAGAAACTGTTTTTACCCGGTCGCCATATTCGGGATTCACATTGTTGCTGGTGTGGTCGTTCATTATTAATATCAGGTTGTTGTTATGTATTAAACTTTTATACGAAGAATAAAAAGGCATTCCACCGGCCGCCCCAAAATAACTGCTTCTGTCGTAGCTGTAGCCCCAACCACTGCCATAGCGGCTGCCGGTGGTGCGAACTTCTTCCAGTTGAGATTTCGGTAAAGCGTTTAACCACTTTATATTTCCATTGGCATCGGCGTTTATTACCAGGATGTCCCGGTTGGTAAACCGGTGAACATAATGCCAGGTGGTGGTGGATGTACGGGTGTTTGGGTTGTAATTGTAGGTGGCGTAAGAATAATAAGAGTACTGAGAAACTTCGCTGGTAATAATAACAGAGTTGTCGGTGGGGTTAATATCAACAGATTTAATAATAAAGCTGTTGGGAAACTCTTCCTCTTCATCATTGTCTTTTGCTTTTTTTGCCTGCTTCTTATTTTCTTTTAGCTCATCATCTTCATCAGCCGCATCTTCATATGCTTTACCCAGCATGCCCGAATTGATTTCTTTAAAAGAACTTAATAAAAGCTGTCCCTTTTCCGGGTCCACCTTGTTGATGAAGAACCCGTTCAGGTCTTCTTTTTTTGCGGCATTACTGTAAAAGCCCGCCAGCAGCAACTCTCCATTGGGCTGCTCTATCAGCCTTCCGCTGATAATGTAGCGGTCGTTTGAGTTAAGCACAACGTCTTTCTCCTTCTTTCCATCAGCATTATATATCGCCATCACATATTGCTTGAAGACCAGCCGCTTCTTCTTCTTTTTTCCAATCTGTGTTTCTTCAAATTCTTTTCCCAGCAAGATTATCTTATTATTTTTTGTGTATTGAACATCTGCTAATTGATAAAGGCTCGGATCAAATGAAAGATTGATAACAGTGTTTTCTACCTTCTTCAGGCTTTTATTCAGCAGGCAAACGCCGATCGAAACCCTGTCTTTCGCAGAAATGTTGCTGACCATTAAAAAAGCGTTGCCATTTTGAATCGGCGACACCTTCATATCATAATCATCTTTTTTGCTTTCCAGTTCATAGCTGCCCAGCTCACTAAAATCACCCTGCAGTTCGCCGCTATTCTTATCTAATCTGGCTCCATATACTTTAAAGAGCCTTCCTTTTTTCTCATAATCTGTTGCAAAGAGGAACAGGTCGTTTTCTAATGTTTGAAAACTTTGGAAATCGAGTCCTTTTAATTCTTTCTTATATTCTTTGTCAAAAACCTCCCCGAAGTTTTTATCTATTTTATATAGTTTATAGGCAGAGGAGGGAGCCCCGATTGTAAACAAGGTTTTGCCGCTGCGCTGTTCTGTAAAATATAAACCGGTATTATCCGCTGCAATTATATCAAGGTCGGCGGTTCCTTTTTTCAGTTTTATTTCTTCCCCCATCGTCATTTTATAGGTTGGTGCAGGCTGGGCAAATGAGCAGAGAGATGGAAGCAGGACAATAATGGCAAGACAATATTTTTTCATGTGGTCGTTTTAGAAAGACGAAAGTATAATAAACAATACTCCCGGGGAATTACCCGGTTGTAAAATAATCTTAAAGAAAGAAGAGGCTATTTTTTCTTTGGTAAACTTTCGGCTACCAGGTCGTACGAATGATCAATCCATTCTTTTAGTTGCTTTGATGAAACAGAGCCATCAACAACAATGGCGTTCCAGTGTTTTTTATTCATGTGATAGCCGGGCAGCACACAGGCAAACTCTTCCCGCAGTTCAATAGCTTTATCCGGGTTGCATTTTACGTTGAAACGTAATTCTTCACTATCAAGGCCGGTTAGTAGAAAGGCCTTGCCGCCCACTTTATAGACCAACGTATCCGGACCAAATGGTAGTGTTTGTTCAACTCCCGGTTTTGACAAACAATGCTCCTGAAGGGTTTCTATATTCATCTAGTATTCTTCTCTGTTAAGCGAAAGGGAGATATGCGATATTTGTATTTTATCCATATACCTTTTTACTTCTGGCATGTCTGTATGTAGTTCTATATCCCCCGACATTTCAGTTCCAGTATCTTCAGTTTGGCCAAGTTGGTAATGTATCGCCGATTTTTCTAATGTTCCTTTATTATAGGAATTAATGGATCCTCCATAGTCCCAACCAAAACCAGAGAAGGTAATTTTCTGTCCGTTTAGTTGCAGCAGGTCTTTGAATGGCGATCCTATTTTTATATTGGCTGCTGTATGATAAGGGCTTTCAGGAAACCTGGTTTCCATAGACACAATGGTTTTATGATAGGCGCTGTCTTTCCAGTGAATGGTGATTTGCTTATTCGTTTCCGGATAAATTATGGTTACATCAATGGAGTCCATACATTCCGGTCCGCATACCCGTTCGTCTTTTACATTCGCTGCGCCAAAAATTAGTTGAAGCTCTGGATAATCGGTTTGTTTAGTAATGGCTCCCCAGGAAGAATCGGTAATTAATGAGGGATTATATTCTTTGTCCACCTTTATCGGGGTGGCTTTTTCTTTTTGATCGTTAACGCAGCTCCAGCAGATTGCGGAAGAAAAAACGAGGATAAGAAGTATTTTCATTTGTCTTTAATTAGTCAACAATAATAGCTGTTGCTTCAACCTCAATTAAATACTCCGGGGCAATTAATCCTTTTACTTCAATCATAGAGGTGCATGGTTTAATAACTGAGAAAAATTCGCCGTGGGCTTTTCCATATTCTTCCCACCGGGAAATATCAGTAACAAACATCCTTGTCCTCACCACATCTTTTAATGAAGCACCAGCTTGTTTTAAAATCTTCTCAATTTTCTCAAGAATGAATTTTGTTTGCCCATAAGCATCATCTTTTGCTACCAGCAAACTGTTTTCATCAACAGCTACGGTTCCGGTTACTTCAACAATATTTCCAACTTTTACCGCCCGGCTGTAGCCAACAATATCTTCCCATTTGGCCCCGGAAGAGTAGTTTGTTCTTTTCATTATGATTTGATTTCGATGTTCTCTTCTTTGATTAATGGTTCGCTGTTCATTCTCAACAGAATCTGCGCCACCGTCACCACATCTTTCTGGCAATAGGTAACGATTCGCTGCAAATTCTTTTCCTTCCAATATACCTCCCAAACCATACTGCCATCTATATCATCTTTCGGTGTTTTAATACCGAGGGTGTGTGCCAATAAATTAAGGGAGGTAAAACTTTTATAATCGCCAAACTTCCACAGCTCCAATGTGTCAAAATGATTTACTTCCCAGGGTTTTTTGCCTGCAATGTTCAGTATCGGCGGAATAGCGAGGCTATTAATAATCATCCTGCGGCACAGATAAGGAAAATCGAATTCCTTTCCGTTGTGGGCACACAAAAATTTTGGCTCACCCATGGCCCACTTATTCAACATTTCATTAAACTGCTGGAGCAAAAGTTTTTCATCATCGCCTGAAAAACTCTTGATAATGATTTTTCTTTGTTCACGGTTTCCTTGCAGCACACCACAACTGATACAAATAATTTTCCCAAACTCTGCATAAATGCCGGCACGGGGATATAATGATTCGTTGGTTTGCCCCTCATGATATTTCGACAATGAATTTGATTTGGTATCCCACAATTGTTTCCAGTCTTCTGGCAGCTCAGTATAAGAGGAAAATTGCGGAACCGTTTCAATATCCAGAAAGAGAATATTATTTGCAGGAAAAGAAGCCATAAATAAAATTTCTGTCCTAAAAGTAAAGAAGACAGAAGGATAAACAAGTACCACTTAGTGGTATTTATAGGCCGATACGAAATTATAGGTACTTGTCCCCCATATTTCGCTTTACCTCGGCTACGTAGTCCTTAATTTCCTGCTCTTTATCTTTTTTACAAATCAGCAGAACATCTTTTGTGTCAACCACAATAAACTCATCAAGACCCTGTAACAATACTAATTTATTGTCAGGCACATGCACCATACAATTTCTTGCATCCACCGCCATTACTTTTTTACCCACTACCGCATTGCCAAAATAGTCTTTGTCTTTGTTTTCCCAGGCACTGTTCCAGGTTCCTAAATCACTCCAGCCAAAGGAGGCAGGAATGAGGTACACATTGTCTGCTTTTTCCATGACACCAAAGTCAACAGAAATATTGGTGCATTGAGGATAGATGTTTTCTACTGCATCTTTTTCTTCCGGGGTATTGAATTTGTCTTTCTCTGCGGCGAACAAATCATAAATTTCCGGCAGGTATTTTTCAAAAGCTGCTAATACAGTTTTTACTTTCCAGGTAAAGATGCCGGCGTTCCATAAAAAATCACCACTGCCTATAAATGTTTTTGCCAGCTCTACATTCGGCTTTTCGGTAAATGTTTTTACTTTAAATACATCGGTGGCCACTTCTTTTGTATCATGCTGAATATAGCCGTAGCCAGTGTTGGGATAAGTTGGCTTTACACCAATTGTTACCAATGCATTAATATGGTCAACAAAATCCAGTGCTTTCTTAGCCGTCTTAATAAACTCATCTGTTTCCAAAATCAGATTATCGGCCGGGGCGGCAATCATCAGAGCCTTAGGGTCTTTTTTAAATAACTTAAAGGCAATGTAAGCGATACAAGGGGCTGTATTTTTTCTCGAAGGCTCTGCCAGGATGTTTTCTTCGGGAATATCCGGCAATTGTTTTTTTACAATCGGAACATATTCCTGCGCAGTCACCACATAAATATTTTCTACCGGAATCAGTTTGTTATAGCGGTCAAAAGTTTGCTGTATCAGCGTCTTGCCGGTTCCGAGAATATCTAAAAACTGTTTGGGAAAATCAGTGCGGCTCATCGGCCAGAAACGGCTTCCGATTCCTCCTGCCATTATTGCTACATAGTGGTGTTTGTTCATTTAGTGAATAGTGAATGGTGAGTGATGAATGGGAACCCATTCTTCATCACCGGTTAAATTAAACCCTCTCTTATTAAATCATGCAAATGTATAATGCCTGAATACTTTCCGTTTCCTATAACTACCAGTTGTGATATTTCTTTTCGGCGAAGCAAATCCAATGCATCCACGGCCAGTTCTTCCGAGTTAATAGTTTGTGGATTCTCCGTCATTATATCACCAGCTTTTACCGTATCAATCGCAATTGTTTTTTCCAGCATCCGGCGAAGATCCCCATCGGTGATGATGCCGAGTAAATTATTATCAGCATCTACCACGGCGGTTATTCCTAATCTTTTTGCCGTCATTTCCACTATCACTTCTTTTAATGATTGATTGGCCAGCACAGTTGGCTTTTCATTGTTGATATACAAATCAGATACCCTCAGGTACAATTGCTTTCCCAAAATACCTCCGGGGTGAAATTTGGCAAAATCGTCTGACTGAAACCCTTTCAACTCCATCAGGCAAATGGCCAAAGCATCACCCATTACCAATTGTGCAGTAGTGCTGGTAGTGGGGGCAAGATTATTGGGGCAGGCTTCCTGTTCTACCGTTGTATTTAAAACAATAGTGGAATTTTTTGCGAGATACGACCCGGCATTGCCAACCATTCCAATCAATACGTTACCAAAATGTCTGATTAACGGCGCCAGCACTTTTATCTCCGGGCTTTCGCCGCTTTTACTGATAATGATTACCACATCATCCTGCTGCACTATTCCCAGGTCGCCATGAATAGCATCGGCGGCATGCATGAAGATGGAGGGTGTTCCTGTTGAATTGAAGGTGGCGACTATCTTTTGTGCAATAACAGCACTCTTTCCAATGCCACTTACAACAACACGGCCTTTTCCTTCAGCAATAGCATTTACTGCTTTTTCAAAATCATCATTGATAAAAGAAGCAAGACCTGCAACGGATTGTGCTTCCATCTCAATGGTTCTGAGGGCAACCTGTTTTATGGATGTTGACATGATTGAAAGGCGCAAATTTAGAGGATTTGACATGAAGTCCCGATTAAGTAATCATTGCACTTGAATTTTAACGGTTCAGGCTTCAATCAGGTGATGAAACATTCGTAAATTCGCCGTCCTCATCTACGGGGAAGAAGAAGTGTGACCCCGCAGAAGTAGTGTCTGGGTTTATATAACAATCCACTGACACCCTGACTATTAAGACAGAGAAAACACTTATTTATCCTACGATTATTCGGGTTGTGTAAAAAATATACTTGCACAAGAGATGGTGGTCGGACAAAAATGAGTATCTTAAATAAATCTGCATTTGTAGTCCCGATAGCCCTGAGAAAGTCGAAGGATCGGGACAATGGAAATAAAAGCGTAATGGGAACATCAACAGCAAAGAAGCCAGTGGCAAAAAAGATTCAGCCGGCCGGTGGTAAAACAGTAAAGGTTAAAGAAGCAAAACCTGCTAAACAACGATTTGACCTCCACAAAGCTCTTAAGGAGCATTTTGGGTTCAACAAATTCATTGGCACACAGGAAAAAGCAATTGAATCCCTTCTGGCGGGTCGTGATACTTTTGTTATTATGCCAACCGGTGGCGGCAAAAGTTTATGTTACCAGCTTCCGGCATTGGTAAGCGAAGGCGTTGCCTTGATTGTTTCTCCGCTGATAGCATTAATGAAAAACCAGGTGGACCTGGTTCGTGGCTACAGCAGTAATGATGCAGTGGCCCACTTTCTCAATTCAACATTAAATAAGAAAGAAATAAAAGAAGTGCATGATGATTTGCTTTCCGGCAAAACAAAAATGCTATACGTTGCCCCGGAAACAATGACCAAACAGGATAACATTGAATTCTTTGCCGATTTAAAAATTTCCTTTTTTGCTGTTGATGAAGCACACTGTATTTCTGAGTGGGGACATGATTTTCGTCCGGAGTATCGTCGCCTGCGGGAAATGATGGTACAAATTAATCCCGACGCACCGGTAATTGCATTAACCGCAACGGCCACACCAAAAGTACAGAGTGATATTGTAAAGAACCTTGATTTGCGGGAGCCGAGCATTTTTATTTCCTCCTTTAACCGGGCCAATCTTTATTATGAAGTGTTGCCCAAAATAAAAAAAGCACAGACCGATGAAAATATTGTCCGGTTCATAAAAAGCATGAAGAAAAAAAGCGGTATTATTTATACGCTTAACAGGAAGACTACCGAAGAGCTGGCAGATATTTTAAATGCTAATGGCATCAAAGCAGTGGCCTATCATGCAGGGCTCGACAGTAAGCTGCGTTCAGAAAGACAAGATCAATTTTTGGGAGAAGATATGCAGGTAATCTGCGCCACCATTGCCTTTGGAATGGGTATTGATAAACCCGACATCCGCTTTGTTATTCATTATAATATTCCCAAGTCAATAGAAAACTATTATCAGGAAACCGGCCGTGCAGGTCGTGACGGCCTGGAAGGAAAATGTTTGCTGTATTATTCTCATAAAGATGTAAGTAAGCTGGAACACCTGATGCGGGATAAGCCACTCAGCGAAAGAGAAGTCGGCGCACAGTTGATAAATGAAACGGTGGCATTTGCAGAAACAGGTGTTTGCCGTCGCAAAATCCTGATGAGTTATTTCGGCGAAGAGTATGAAAGAGAAAACTGCGGGCAGTGCGATAACTGTAAACATCCGAAAGAAAGAGTAGAAGCAAAAGACGAAGTGGTGATTGCATTAAAAGCAATTAAAGCTCTGGAAGAAAGATTTGCTACTGACTATGTAGTACAAATCATCAGCGGACGATTAACACCACAGATACAAATGTTCCGGCATGATGCACTGGATGCTTTTGCCAGCGGCAATGACAGGGATAATCATTTTTGGAATTCTTTATTAAGGCAATTAATATTAGAAGGCCTGCTGACAAAAGATATTGAAGAGTATGGTGTATTAAAGTTCACGAAGAAGACAGAAGCATTTCTGAAAAAACCCAAATCGTTCCAGATTGTTCTCAACAAGTTGTATGACGATGCTAATGCCGATGATGAAGAAGGAACTGAAGCAACTCTTGAAGCGGCGATTGACGAAAGGCTTATGGAGATGCTGACAGAGCTTCGTAAGAAAGAAGCAAAACGAGTGGGATTGGTTTCCTGGATAATCTTCCTTGAAAATACATTACAGGACATGGCCACGATGTATCCAACAACCTTAGAAGAGTTAGAAAAATGCCAGGGAGTAAGCAAGGGAAAAGCAATAAAGTTTGGTAAGCCATTTGTAGAATTAATAAAACGGTATGTAGAAGAAAACAATATTGAAAGGCCGGACGATTTTGTAATGAAGAGTGTGGTAAACAAAAGTGGCAGCAAGGTTTATATTATTCAGAATACGGATAAAAAAGTTTCACTCGAAACGATAGCCAAAAACAAAGGCTGGCGGATGGATGAAATGCTGGAAGAAATGGAAACCATTGCAGCCAGCGGCACCAAGCTCAATCTTACCTATGCCATTGATGAAATGCTGGATGAAGACGACCAGGATGAAATTATCGAATACTTTAAAAGTTGCGAAACCTCCTCTTTGCAGGTGGCCCAGGAAGAGCTGTCGGAGTACAATTTTAACTGGGAGCAGCTCAAGATTATGCGGATAAAATTCTTAAGTGAATATGGTATGTAGGAGCCTCTAACCCCTAAAGGGGAATAAGAAAGTTTAAGCTCTAAGATTTCCTATTTCAGGCAGATAGCCTTATTTTTGCTGCCCCAAAGCACAAAAGCGAAGATAGGCTTCCACTTACCGGAGTTGATGTGTTTTAGGATGGTGCGGTAGCTCAGTTGGTAGAGCAATGGACTGAAAATCCATGTGTCGCCGGTTCAACCCCGGCCCACACCACTTCGAAACCTCAACAGAAATGTTGGGGTTTTTTTAGTTCAATATCGAAAATGCCACCGCAATCTCCGCCCCCACTTTCGCATTATGCTTTATCAAAGCAATATTTGCTTCGAGGCTTTCGCCTTTTGTATGTTCGGCGATGTATTGTAGAATAAATGGAGTTACTTCTTTACCTGTAATATTTTTTTCTTTCGCTGCATTTAATGCCTGCAGAATATGAATTTCCATTTCATCCGAAGTAATTTCCTGTTCGGCAGGAACGGGATTGGCAATTAATACAGAGCCGGTTAATCCTAATTTCCATTTTGTAGCAAGCAGGGCTGCAATTGCTGAAGCAGAATCCAAACGTAAAGGAGACTCAAATCCGCTGATGCGGGAATAAAAACTGGAAAATTCATCCTGGCCATAAGTAATAACAGGAATTCCTTTTGTTTCCAGGTATTCCAAAGTCAATCCGATGTCGAGAATAGATTTTACACCGGCCGATACAACAGCTACTGATGTTTGTGCCATTTCAGTAAGGTCAGCAGAAATATCCATACTCGTTTCTGCACCACGATGCACACCACCGATGCCCCCGGTTACAAATATTTTGATTCCGGCCATATCAGCTATCCGCATGGTGGCCGCTACGGTAGTTGCCCCGTATAAATTTTGACTGATGAGATAAGGCATATCCCGCAAACTAACTTTCCATACATTTTTTGCATTACCAAAATATTCCAATTGTTCATTGGTCAGTCCTACATAACATTGACCATTAAAAATCGCAATCGTTGCAGGTACCGCACCATTATCTCTTACTACCTGTTCCACCGCCAAAGCGGTTTCTACATTTTTCGGATACGGCATTCCATGAGAAATAATGGTGGACTCTAATGCCACAACGGCTTTACCATTAACCAAAGCTTCTTTTACTTCCGGGTGTATTTCTAAAAATGAATTTATCATCAGTCGGGATAATATTTGGTAACAAGTTGCAGCAGTTTGTCCTGTGTCAAGTGGGTGGCAATAGCACCGTTCACCTGCAAAATCTCTGCAGATAAAGTATGGGCCAGTTTTAAGCACTCAATATCTTCTTTGCCAAGATGCTTGCCTAAAATATAACCAGACAACGAACCATCACCGGCACCGGTACAGTCAACCACTTCGATTGACGGCGCATGAAGGGTGACAGATTTTTCTTTATTGTACAAGGCAGAACCATGTTGTCCGTTGTGCAGCCAGATATTTTTAATGCCTTTGTGCAGCAACTCTTCTATCTGTTGTTGGGTAAAGAATGCTTTTCCTGAACAAAGCACCGGCAGCTCATCTTCATTCGGGGTAATTAAATAAAGACCATGGAGATCTACATCTTTATATTTTTTTGCCGGGGGCACAGAAACCGGCTCTATCACAAACGGAATTCCTGTTTCATTGCTAAAAGCAAGCAGCCACTCAGCTGTATCTACATTAATGTTTGCATCAGCTAAAAGATAAGAAGCTGTTTTCAGCAGGTCTGTATTTTTTTCTAAATGTTCCGGTGTTATTAAATGGTTAGCAGCATTGGTGAGAAAAGCCGTGTATAAAGAGCCGTCTTGATTCAGGATGCCGGTGTATTTTCCGGACAACCCGTTTCTTGTAATGGTCGCATCCAGTTTAACACCAGCGGAAGTACAAACCTGTTTTAGCCAGTCGCCATCGCTGTCATTTCCCACAGCTGTTATTAATTGAACAGGCACACCCAATAAAGCCAACTGATGAGCAATATTGCGACTAACACCGCCTGCGGTTTTGGTTATAGTAGCATCGGTGGTGGTCGCAAGCAGTAACTCTCCGGTAGCATGAAACAATTCATCTACTAATGCCGCTCCGATACAAATAACAGGGTTTGACATGCTGCAAATGTAAAGGGTTAGTCTTCTTTTTTTCTTACAACCAAAAACCAATCATTCTCTAGCAGCCTGTAGCCATAGTCGTAACAGTAATGATAGGTGTTACCATTCTTGGCGATAAGTATATTAGTAAAATATTTGAAATTAAAGCCCAACCTCATCAGCTTGTCCCGGTTGGCTTTAGCCGTTTCCTCAGTATCCGGCAAAATAGACTCCAGCACTTTCCTGTTTTTCAGCAGTGCATTATTAATATTCCTTACAAGGCTGTTATGGCTGCCCTTGGATTTTTGCTGATTATTATAATTATTCCGGCAATAATCGTCGCAAAATTTCTTATCTACACGGCCTTTTAATGGGTTGCTACATGTAAGGCAGGTTTTTGTTTCAGACGCTGTCATAGCAATAGTTTCAAGACTTTAAGATAGGTAAAATTATCCGTGTACAAACGTTTCTACCCGGTTAGCTTCGGGAAGAAACGGGTAAAAACCGGCTACCGCTTTTCACTACTATCATCTTTGCACTGTCAATCGGAAATAACGACTGGTTGATTGAAATAAATTAAAAACCCGTTTCCGCAAAACCATAAAGGCCCGGAAGCACAAAACGAAAAACATGTACGCATTAAAAAACAAAGTTCAATTGATTGGCAACCTCGGTACTGCACCAGAAGTAAAAACATTTGAAAGCGGAAAGAAAGTAGCCAATTTCCGCATGGCCACCAGCGAAGTGTATCGCAACGCTAAAGGCGAGAAAGTAACAGAAACGCAATGGCACAACCTGGTGATGTGGGGCAAACTGGCAGAGATTGCTGAAAAGCACTTGACTGTTGGCAAGGAAGTAGCGGTGGAAGGTAAACTGGTGAACCGCAGTTATAATGACAAGGACGGCAATACAAAATACATTACCGAGATACAGGTGAATGAGTTGCTGATGCTGGGAGTAAAGCCTACAGAGGAATAAAAACAGTTTGGCCACAGATGAACACAAATTAACACAGATAAATTCTAGTGTATTGTTTCATCTGTGGTTTTTATATTAAATGTTAGTAATGGAAAATTTTCTTTTCAAGGACGAAACTTACCAGATAATTGGTATTTGTATGGACGTTCAAAAGACACTTGGTTATGGTTTTTCAGAAGCGGTGTATAAAGATGCGATGGAGCTAGAATTTATTGATGCGCCTCTCCGCTATTTGCGAGAGAGGGAGTTGGCGGTTGAATATAAAGGCAGGATCTTGCGCCATCGGTTCATCGCCGATTTTCTTTGTTATGAAAAAATAATTGTTGAAGTAAAGTCATCAGATGCTGGAATATCGGATGATTATATTGCACAAACATTGAACTATCTGCGGGTTTCTGATAATACAATAGGTCTAATTATTAATTTCGGCAAGCGAAGACTTGAATACAAAAGACTGATTTTATAAACGTAGTTTATCATCTGTGTTTATTTGTGTTCATCTGTGGCTAAATCAATTCGTGGCAAAAAATAATTCCTATGGCAACATTTACTCCCGATACAAATAATGAAATGTTTCAGCTGGCTATTCAGTTAGTCAACCAGAGCAATCGAAACATATTCCTTACTGGCAAAGCTGGTACAGGCAAAACAACTTTTTTAAAATACATCCGGGAGAATTGCCCCAAGCAAATGGCCGTGGTAGCACCCACAGGAGTGGCGGCTATCAATGCAGGCGGCGTTACGATTCATTCATTCTTTCAATTACCGCTGGCTCCTTTTATTCCTGAAACAAAAGGAACAGGCTTTC
>JANNCC010000385.1:0-10302 GCA_031386125.1 Chitinophagaceae bacterium | reverse complement strand
ATGAAAACTGATTTTGATGAAAGCATTGGCAATGTCAATATGATCCCGCAGGATATCGGAAGAGTTATTCTTAATTTAATTACCAATGCATTTTATGTGGTAGATGAAAAAAAGAAATTGGGGATTACAAACTATGAACCTACCGTTTCTGTTAGCACAAAAAAGATAAATGGTAAAGTGGAAATAGGGGTGAAGGATAATGGAAACGGCATCCCTCAAAAAATAATGGATAAAATTTTCCAACCCTTCTTTACCACCAAACCAACCGGACAAGGAACAGGATTAGGATTGAGTTTGAGTTATGATATTGTAAAAGCACATGGCGGAGAGTTGAAAGTGGATACGAAAGAAGGCGAGGGCACTGAGTTTATTATCCATTTACCTGTTTAAAGGAAATACTCTACGGTTTATTACTAATTATACCTGTTGCATACAACCATAAGTGCTTGTATTGCAGTCATAAATCTATACCTTTGAAAGAGACCTGAACTGAAGGTATCCTGAACGGTACCTATCCTTTTACTCAAAGCAAAAAAAATGAAAAAAATTGCCTTTTCCCTTTTATTCCTCGTTAGTTTATCTGCTTATTCACAGAACAATGGGTTGACTGTTATTGGAAACAATAATGCTGTATCTGCACAATTGAGCTATGCGGATTTGCAAACCATTTTTTTGGGTAATAAGGCCAAATGGGGTAACGGCCAAAAAGTAGTTATAGCTATGATGAAGCTGAATACAGCAGGCGGAAAAGCTACCTGTGATAAACTTTTCCATATGACTCCCGACCAAGTGACAAAACATTGGCTGGGCGTTTCCATTAAAGGCACCATTGATGCACCGGTTTTTTTCAACTCAGTCGCAGAAGTACAAAGTTTTGTAGCCTCTACCAGCGGGGCTATCGGTATAATAAATGAATCTTCCTCTGCTGCCAATACCAAAACAGTTTTAATTGATGGCAAAAAAGCATTTTGACTCTTTTTTTGCTGATTGAAAAACAATAACCTCAAAGTAATTTTAAATCAGTTTATGTTCATCGGTGTTAAAACCAAAATATTGCTGACCGTATTGGCAATTGTATTGTTATTCACTTTTTTTTCGCTTTTATACTTTCCTTCGCAACAAGGCAGAACATTACTATCTAATTACAGAAATGAAGTGCAGAACCAGGCAAAAACGATTGCCATGGGAGCCAGCATTGCATTAAGTGAGCAAAATTTCAAAGGCATAAAAACGGCTATGGATTTTGTAAAGGAGAATAAAGAACTGCGATTCGTAGCCCTTATCCAGACTGATACAGTGTGGAATCAAAATCATACTGCATACACCATGAAGGACTCTGTCATTGTATCATACCCTGATGATAAGCAGTTCAGTATTAATATTCAATCAAACGACTCACTGATCGTAAAAAGAGCTCCCTTCCGGTCGGGCATCATGGATGGCGACATTATGCTGGTGGTCAGTACAGACTCAATCAATAACCGGCAAAAAAAAATCTGGCTAACAGCTTTATTGGTAAGTGCGGTTATTTTTCTGATTGGTATGCTGATAGGTTTGTGGCTTTCAAGAAATATTTCCCATCCTGTTTTAGCACTTCACAAAGCAGCAAAACGGGTAGGCGAAGGAGATCTTACTTCTGAAGTTAAGAGTAAATCAAAAGATGAAATTGGGGAATTAGCCATTGCTTTCAACGGTATGGTAAAGGACATCAAAAAATTAACTGACCTTACCCTTACACAGGAAAAAGAAAAACAGCAGATGCTGGCTCTGCAAAATGAAGCACTGGAAAAGCAGGTGGAAGAAAGAACCCGGGAGCTGAACCAATCACTTGTAGACCTGAAAGAAGCCCAGGTGCAACTTGTACAATCAGAGAAGATGGCATCACTGGGAGAGCTAACTGCTGGTATTGCCCATGAAATACAAAACCCACTCAATTTCGTCAATAATTTTTCAGAACTGAATGCCGAGTTACTCCAGGAATTACAGGAGGAACTGGCTATTGGCAATACAGATAACATCAGGCCAATCATTAACGACTTGATAGAAAATGAAAAAAAAGTAGCCCATCATGGCAAGAGAGCTGATGCCATAGTAAAAGGAATGCTGCAGCACAGCAGCCGCAGCAGTGGTGTAAAAGAACCAACTGATATCAATGCATTGGCAGATGAATACCTGCGGTTAGCTTTTCATGGTATACGGGCAAAAGACAAATCATTTAATGCTACCATAAAAAAAGATTTTGACGGTAGCGTCGGCAATATTAATATTATTCCGCAGGATATAGGGAAGGTGATACTCAACCTTCTTATTAATGCTTTCTATGCGGTAACAGAAAAGAAGCAGCAGGCAGACGATGAATATGAACCCACTGTTTCAGTAAGCACAAAAAAAATAGATGATAAAGTTCAAATAAAAGTGAAGGATAATGGTAGCGGTATCTCCCAAAAAATTGTTGATAAGATATTTCAACCCTTCTTTACCACTAAACCCACCGGGCAGGGAACGGGTTTGGGTTTATCGTTAAGCTACGATATCATCAAAGCACATGGGGGTGAGTTGAAGGTAGAAGGAAAAGAGGGGGAAGGGGCAGAATTTCTTATCATTTTACCTGTATAAAACCTAAATTCATAGTATGAAAGTATTAGTAGTGGACGACGAAAAAGATGTTCAAACCCTTTTTGAACAACGCTTCCGGAAAGAAATCAAAAGCGGCGAAATAGATTTCGTTTTTGCTTTTTCTGGTGAAGAGGCTCTCGGTTATCTTAATCAGCATGAACAGGAAGCTGTTTTGATTTTATCTGATATTAATATGCCGGGCATGAGTGGTCTTGAATTACTGGAGGTAATTAAGCATAAGTACATGAAGCCACCACCAGTAGTAATGATGATAACAGCGTATGGTGATGCAGAAAATTTCAATACAGCCAAGGAACTGGGGGCTGATGATTTCCTCACAAAGCCACTTGATTTCCTTTCATTAAAAGAAAAATTAAAAAGTATACACTGATGGCAAAAATTTTAGTGGTTGATGATGAGGCAGATCTCGAAATGCTCATTAAGCAAAAGTTCCGGCAGAAAATAAGGGAACATCAGTACGAGTTTGTGTTTGCCATCAATGGAGTAAAAGCACTGGAACAACTGGAGCAACACCATGATGTGGATGTGGTACTCAGCGATATCAATATGCCGGAGATGGATGGGCTTACCTTACTTACTAAACTGAGTGAGCAAAATGGCTTATTAAAATCAGTTATTGTTTCGGCTTACGGAGATATGGATAATATCCGTACAGCAATGAACCGGGGAGCTTATGATTTCGTTACCAAACCGGTGAATTTTGAAGACCTGGAATTGACGATGGAGAGAACCATCAAGCATGTAACCCAACTCCGGGAAACGATGAAAGCTATTAAAGAGAATAACATTCTTAAAATGTATGTGGATGAGACGGTACTGAATTTTATGAGCAGCCGTGAGTTTGAGTCTTCATTGATGCAGAATGAAACAGTGGAGGCCACAGTGGCTTTTATTGATATCTGTAGTTTCACTGCCATCAGCGAAAATGAACCGCCGGATACTGTAGTGAAATTGCTCAATAACTATTTTGATGTAATGGTAAAGGAAATCATTGAACAGGGTGGTTATATTGATAAATTTATCGGAGATGCCATCATGGTGGTTTTCAAGGGAGAGTATCATTTAGACAGGGCTATTGATGCCTGTCTTACTGTAAGAAAAAAAATTGCAGAACTTCCCAACGAATCAGGGAATATATTCTTTGCTCCGAAAGTTTCTATTGGTATTAATAGTGGTGAAATGATTTCGGGCAATATTGGTTCTTCCAGCCTTCGCAGGCTGGATTATACTGTAATTGGAGATGTAGTGAATACGGCACAACGATTACAATCAGTGGCCAACCCTGATCAGATTATTATCAACGAAAAGGCTTACGAGAAAGTAAAAGAATCATTTAATTGCCAGAGAGTAGGAGAGGCGGAATTGAAACATAAAGCAACCCCGATGGTTATATATACTGTGATGGATTAATTTAACTTCTTATTTATTCTTCATCCATGCAATACGAACAGGTTTATTCATTTCTTATCAATAAGCTGGAAAAGGAATTACCTGCTTACCTGTGCTATCATAACACCGGGCATACCAAAAGTGTAATTTCCGCTGCTGAGGAACTGGCTATTGGTGAAAATATTTCCGGTGATGATTTAATACTCCTTAGAACAGCAGCACTTTTTCATGATGCAGGCTTTTTACAGCAGTCTGATGGCCATGAAGAAATATCCTGCATCCTTTCAAGAGAATATTTACCGGGTTACAACTACTCAAATGAACAGATAGAGCAAATCTGCCGAATCATCATGGCTACCCGCCTGCCACAAAGCCCATCCGATCATTTAGGCCAGATATTATGCGATGCAGACCTGGTTTACCTTGGAAAAGAAGGGTATGCTGCTAATGCAGAAAAACTTTTCAAAGAATTTAAGCATACCGGGGTAGTTAAGACTGAATCGGAATGGCAATTAATGCAGGTGGAGTTTCTATCAGCACACAAATATTTTACCCAATCAGCTATTGATTTGCTGGATGAAGAGAAGCAAAAAGTAGTGCAGGAGTTAAAAGCTAAATTAGAAACCATATTATCTCCTCACCATGAAAACGAACCGGCAAGATTATTGGAAGATTTGGTGCTGACAGTGCTGGGCGTTGCGATTGCAGGTATTGCACTGAAATTATTTCTGGTGCCCAATCATTTCTTCGATGGAGGGATCACCGGTATTTCGTTGTTGGTGCATGAAATTTATGAGTTTAATCTCGGACTATCTATTTTAGTACTTAACCTGCCATTGATAGCCATTAGTTATTTTTCTATTGGAAAACGGTTTGCCATCCGCACCTTGGTAAGTGTGATATTGCTTGGTATTTGCCTTTTGCTGATTCCTAATTATGCATTGACAGCAGATAAACTGCTTATCAGTATTTTCGGCGGGGCTTTCTTGGGTATTGGTATCGGCCTTATCATGCGGACCGGTGCAGCTCTGGATGGAATCGAAGTGCTGGCTGTTTATACCTTAAAGAGAACTTCTTTTACTATCAGCGAAATTATTTTAGGCATTAATATTATCATCTTCACTATTGCTGGTTTTCGGTATGGAATAGAAACAGCACTATATTCCATCCTCACTTATTTTACCGCCACCCGTTGTATTGATTATGTAGTGGAAGGTTTACAGGCATACACCGGAGTAACTATTGTTTCGGGAAAAAGTGATGCGATTAAATATCAGTTAGTGAATAAGCTGGGCAGAGGAATTACTGTGTACAAAGGCGAGAGAGGTTTTTTACCGGGTAAGTTTGAAGTCAGCACAGAATGTGATATTATTTTTACCGTCATAACAAGGCTGGAACTACGAAAACTGAAAAACCTGGTGTACGATGTGGACCCTAAAGCCTTTGTTTTTGCGAACACAATTAAAGAAGCCTCAGGGGGGATTATTAAGCGAAGACATGCACACTAAAGCCCAAGCACATCTTTCAGCTTTCCATAACCACTTCTGCTAACCGGTACTTTGGCTCCCGAACGAAGAATGGCAACATGATTATCTTTTTCGTAAGGGTCAATCCTGGTGATGTGCTGCACATTTACAATATAAGAACGATGAGAACGAACAAACTGCTGCCCGTCTAAGGATTGTTCAAAATGAGTCATTGTTTTGTTCTTAAGAAAATACCCTTCCAGGGTATGAATTTTCACATAATCATCAGCCGCTTCTAAGTAAAACACATCATGTACAGGAATGATTTTTATTTTACTGCCAGTCTTTACTACAATCCGTTGGCTTTGTGATGGTGATAAAGAAGCCGATTCCAATAGATCTTGTGTAGATTTTTCAGTAGTAGTTGATTTTTGTTCCGTCCATTTAGCGATGGCTTTATCAAACCGCTGCTGGTCAAAAGGTTTTAATAAATAATCAACAGCATGTGCTTCAAATGCTTTAATGGCAAATTCATCAAACGCTGTAGTAAAAATAACAGCAGGAGGTTGTTCAATCAGTTCCAGCATTTCAAATCCTGTAATCTTGGGCATCTGTATATCCAGGAAAATTAAATCTGGCTGGTGCTGCTGAATGGCTTTTAATCCTTCAAAGCCGTCACCACATTCCTGCATCAGTTCCAGTTGCGGATGCTTATGTAAGTATTCACTAACAATGCTTCTCGCCAGGGGTTCGTCGTCTATGATAACTACTTTCATGTTTGGTTGTTTTTGTTATGCATCTGGCCGCTTTTAAATATTCTACTATTAAAGGAAACTCATTAGCGGACCGATGCTTACACTTGCGGTATTTTTACAATGGTTATAAAGATATTATCTTTTGCCTCAGTCGTCAACAGGTCTGTGCGGGCAAATAATAAGTACAACCTTCTTTGAACTGACTTTAATCCAAAACCAGTTCCCAGCTTGGGTGATGATGTTTCAGGGTCAAACGGATTTAATACTTTGATGACTAAATTATTTTCATCCCTCGCAGCAAATAATTTTATCACCGTATCTCCTGTTGTATCATACAAGCCAAACTTAATGGCATTCTCTACAATAGGTTGCAATAGCAATGCCGGCAACTTTAATGGCCTTGTACTTTCATCTATTTCGATTTTGGTGTTTAGCCGGTTGCCAAATCTCACTTTTTCAATATCGAGATACAATTGCAAGTATTGCAGTTCTTCTTGCAGTGTTACCCACTGGGTTTCTTCTTTTTTTATGGTGCCTCTTAAAAAATCTGATAATTGCTGTACCATTTTCCGGGCTTCTTCGGGCCGGCTGCCAATCAATGCGTTGATAGAGTTTAAACTATTAAATAAAAAGTGAGGTTGCAGCTGCTGCCGCAGTTTAAACAACTCTGCTTCCTTAGCTAGTTTTTCTGCATCCGTTTTTCGCTCATCTTTTTCTTTTTGCTCCTGCTGGTTGTACCAGAGAATTGTCATCATGGTTACACAGCCCAGCAACAGGAAAGCAATACTGAAACGAATGGAAAGGGAATGATGAAGTAAATCAGCATAGCCTTCGTAATGTCCAAGAGCTACTTTCAGCAACCACTTTGAAAGCAACAGCCAAATGATGGTGAGAAAAAGGCAAATAGAAAAAATATTAATATACTGTTTTCCTTTTGGTAAATAGTATCGCAGCGTATTCATCACCAGCAGACAGGCAAGCAACAGCAGGGTGTTGGCGATAGCACTGTCAATAACTGCTGCTCTCAGGGGAAGGCCAAAGAAGTTCAGCACCATTACATTATCGGCCACCATCACCAACCAGCAGATGATAAAGATGATTCGGAACTTTGTTATAGACAGCGGAGAGTTGGACATGCTTTAGGCGAGGTTCAGTATTTCAAAAGTGTTGCCAAATCGTATTTGCTCTGCCTTTTTATAAATAATATGCAGGTAACTATCCGCATTTTCTTTTTCTTCAATCCTGGAATATACTTCTGCGCCATCAATTAGTTCATTAAGCTGGTACAGTTCACTTACACTGATGAATTGCCACTGTACTAATTGCTGATTACGGTTAAAAAACATTTCCTCTTCCTTACCTCCAAGCAGTTGTGCTTTGTGAAAGGCTTCTTCTTTACTATCGCCTGAAATAAGCCGGAGTTGTTCATCAAACTGTGCGGTATGGTTACCATCACCACAGATGATGCGGAAGACCATTTTTGCGAGGTACCAGTTCATATTGGTTGTTGGTTTGTTGGTTAATAAGTTTATTAGCTGGCAGTTTCAGGTTTTAAGAGTTTTACTACATTGAAAGAATGCCTGTTCTGTAAAAATCCCATTCACCACTTGCCACTTACTTTTTTTAAAAGCTCCTGACATCAATTCCGCCGAATATCACCGTTCCTTTCAGCACTAAAATTTTTGCCGGGTTATCAACGATGGTTTGCATACTCCGTTTGTCGTCCAGCCCTCCGAAAATGGTGACTGCTTCGGATTTCACTTCCCAGTTTGAAGGAACAATGAGTTTGGTGCCACCGAAAACGGTAGTTATTTCCAGTACCACTGTGCCTTTTATATCTGCCTGCGTAAGGTTTAGTTCAGTGCCGCCAAAAATGTTGACTATATCGCCACCCTTAAAATCTTTGGAAAGGATGTGTTTTTTTGCCCCCCCAAAAATGGAAGTAGTATCTATGTAATCATCCTGGCTCCATGTTTCTTCTTCATCCAGGATAGTAGCCCCTTGTGCGGATGCTTTACTTTTTTTTTCATCCCACCAGGATGATTGCGACCAGCTTGCCCTGCGGGGACGGATAATAATGAAAACCCCGATTGCAATAAACACTGTCGGCCAGATATAACGGCGGATGGCTAAATCAGGATAAATATCACGGAGCAGAAAACCGGTACCGATAAGTATCAGCAAAAACCAACTTCCCCCCCGGAAGCCATGTTTTAATCCGATGAAAATACCGAGGGCAATTAAAAAAGTTTTCCAACTGAATAACTCTGGCGGCAAATCAGGAACGGCCACTCTAATCAATGCAGCCACACCAACCAGCAGGATAAAAACCCCGGTCCATATATGACCATGTTTGCTGCGGTGACGATCAAACCTTTCTTCACAACGACGCTTTTGTCGTTCTTTAAATTCCCTGAAATCTCTCATTCCTTCAAATTTTATTCAAAACTATAGTGCAGACAATAAATGGTCAACAAGCAATGGGTACTATACCTGCATAAGTCGGTGAATGGCAGGAAAGATGGGGTGAAAAAGCGAGGTAGATTTAAAAATGGACCATTAGTTCATTGAGCTGCTCCATATCAATTGATAAGGATCTGTTTTGCCTTTGATACAGGTAAACAGGAAACAGGTGATAAAAGGCATATTGATTCTTTCTTCGCCGGTTTCTGTGTCGGCAGGAAAATCAATGGCCATGGTACCGCTTACATAAGTTTCTGTAGAGGAAGTTTCCAGTGCTTTGAAACCCGGGGGCATTTTTTCGTTGCCATAGCCCAGTTCATAACGACGGTAAGCCAAACGTTCTACGAGGTTCTGAACAAATTCAGGCTGGTCGAAGGCGGCGGAGATGTGTAGAGCTTGTTTCATCATAAGGCGATTTAACTGTTTAGACCCTTGTTCTTTCTACACTATGTCTGCCCTGCGGGGGTCTTTTTGTTATCTACGAATTAGATGCAGAAACTGCCCTGTTTGCTTATTAAGGGAATGTGAAAGTTTATGGCTAAGTCACAATAAAAAAAATCACCATCGGAATACATGATAGTGAGAAGGCATATTCTTAGTGTGCGAAATTGAATGTGAAGAAAAACTGAGTTAATCTATTGGCAGGTTCATCTTCTTCAAAAAAGCAGAGTGTCGGGGATCATTCTCCAGATTTTTTAATAAAGGATCACCTTTCAACCAGTATAGCCAACTGTCTTTTTTATTATAAGCTATTTCCAGCCAGGCAAATGACAAATCTTTTTCTCCCCGGAAAGCATAGAGTTGTGCCAATAGGTAGCTCCAGTTATTCTGATACTTTTCTGAAAACTCTTTCAGCATTTCATCTGCTTCTTTTTTCCGTGCAAGTGAATGGTAAGCCAATGCTAATCCGAATGATTTAAAAAGTTCAAGATTTTCCAGCTGTATTTCTTTCAATGCAAGGTCAGGTTTTCCCATCAACAAATAATTTCTGCCCTGGTAAAAATGACCCCGTTGAAATTGAGGGTCTAGTTCAAGAATTTTTTTGAAAGATAAAATGGCTTCATTATGACGACCGGCAGAAGTCAGGGTATTACCCAGGTTCATGTAAGTAATTGGCTTGAGCGGATTCAACAGAATAGATTTTCTATATAATTGTTCAGCTTCCTTCCAATGACCCAATGGATGCTGAACACTTCCCATCCCATTTATTATTTCTGCATTACCCGGCTCCAGACTAAAAGCCATTTGGTAAGCGTCATTGGCTCCCTGCCAGTCGAAATCATGGTATAGTTTAATATCACCCAGTTCCCGATAACCAGTGGCATTGTTATTATCCAATGATATAGCTTTAAGGGCTGCCTGCCTTGCTTTTTCGTAACCAATATTCTGATCAATGTAGTTTTGCCATGATTGTCTTGAAACGGCATTTGCTAATTCTGCCCAGGCACGGGCATCCAGAGAGTCAATTGCAAGAGCTTTGTAATAAAAATCAACAGCTTTAGCTACGTTTTCTTTGTCCAGCTTGTCAAAAAAATAATTTCCTTGCAGAATGAGATTATGAACTTCAATATTGGTAGATGAAGTTGTACTTG
>JANNCC010000373.1:0-17067 GCA_031386125.1 Chitinophagaceae bacterium | reverse complement strand
GTTGTAACTATTATTTAAGTAACCCCTTGCCGTAAGCATACTTCAGTAACCCCGCCAGGTTGTGGGCTTTTGTTTTTTGCATGATATTCTTACGGTGGGTTTCTACCGTGCGGTAACTTATATGGAGTTCATTTGCAATTTTATCGTTCGTATATTCCCTGGCCAGCAAATGCATCACTTCCAATTCTCTTTCTGTCAGCGTTACTATGTCACCTGATTTTTTATCAGTTAATCCCTGCAAAATAATATTCTCCACTTCTTCACTAAAATAGTGGCGGCCTTTCATCACTTTATGTACAGCCTCTATCAGCTCCTGTTTGTCAGAATTTTTCAGTAGATAGCCCGAGACCCCAATATGCACCAGTTCCGAGATAATTTCCCGGTCATTATAGGTGGTCAGCATAATGATCTTTATTCCTGGTTTTTTTTCTTTCAGCAGTTTGGCTGTTTCCATGCCATCCAGTCCCGGCATATTGATGTCGAGCAGGCAAACGTCATAATCGTTTTTACTGACAAGGTCCATTACATCATATCCATTGGCTGCTGTTCCGGTTACCGCAAATGCTTGTTCAGACTGCAACAACGATACAATACCGTCACGCAGAATAGTGTGATCATCAGCAATCAGTAGTCTTATCTTATTCATACCTATTGGGTCAACACCAAATATATTTCACCAAACAACCATCCAGCATACCAGTATCTTGGTATTTATGTTCTTACTCTCCCTTATAAGGAATATCAATGATGACAGTCGTTCCTTTGCCTTCCGTAGTATCCACATCCATTTTTCCCTTCAGGTAATCAACTCTCGATAAGATATTTCCCAAACCAATTCCTTTCTTTTCCTGCAATGCTACCTCATAATTAAAACCCTGGCCATTATCTTCTACTGACAAGTTGATGTACTCAGGATATCTAATTAATTGCACCGTCACTTTAGTTGCCTCTGCATGTTTTACTATGTTATTAATAAGTTCCAATACAATCCGGTAAATACTCATCTCCATTTGCTCTGTAATCCTAATGTCAAAGTCATGCGATGAAAAACTGATCTGTATACCGGAATGTGAAGAAATATTGTTGATCAGGTTTTTTATAGCCGCCACCAATCCCAATTTAGAAAGTGTTGCGGGCATAATGTTGTGGGAGATATTGCGTAACTCTGAAGAGGCTTCATCAAGCAACTGCAATGTAACCTGCCAGTTTTCTGCCTGTCCGTTTGAAAGCAGCACCTGTTCTTCTTTAAGCGCCGACAATTTTAGTTTGGCGGCTGATAATATGGAGCCGAGACTGTCATGAATATCCTGTGCAATACGTTTTCGTTCCTGATCCTGTGTAGCAGCTATAGCATTGAACAATTCGTTCTGCTGCCGGTTCAGTTCCTGTTGGTATAGGTTCCGCTGGCGAAGACGATAGCGGTTGTATAAAAATCCGGCCGTAATAAGAAATACAATGAAGGATCCGATGATAATATTGCGAAGGTTGGCCTGCCTTGAAATTACTTCATCCTTTTTGGCCACATCGTACTCTCCCTGTATTCTGGTTATTGCTGATTGGCTTTCAGTGTTGGTTATCTCATCCTTGAGCTGGTTGTATAACCGAAAAAAATACAGAGCACTGTCGTATCTTTTTTCAGTCTGGTAAATTCCGGCGAGGGCATTATAGGAATCCCGGGTATTTTCCTTGTGCCCGATCTGTATGGCAGTTTGAAGCGCCTTATTGAAATATTCTTTGGATAATGTATAATCTGCTTTTTTCAGGTATAATTTACCGGCCAACAGGTAATAGTTTATTACATCAAACAGATCACAATTAAGCATTGTGTTACATAAATACAATGCCTGACTGATATATTTCATGGCAGAGTCAGCTTTACCAATCAGGTCAAATGCTTCGGCTTTTTTAAACAGGGCAAAACTATAGCGGTGTTTACGGTCACTAAATGCCTTATCTTCTAAATGTTCTCTGTAGATAGAAACAGCTCTGTCAACAGAGCTGAAAATTTTTGAAGAATCTTTTGAATGAATATAAATATCCGCCAGATTAAGGCAGGTGCTGGCTATTTTTTCAAGTCGGCCAAGTTGTTCACTGATCTGTAATGCAAGCAGGTAATTTTTTTCCGCTTCTTGTAAATTGCCCTGCCTGTAAAAGACGTTACCAATATTGTTTTTGTATAACAGGATATGTTCCCGTTCCTTTCTTTTTTCTGCATAGTTCAGCCCTCTTTGGGCAATATCCATGGCCGAAGGGAACCGTCCCTGGTAATAATAACTGTTGAATATGCCTGAGTAAAAGTCATGCAATTCAGGAAAAATGTTGTACTTCTCTGCAACTGCAATGGCTTTGCGGCAAAATTCTACTTCTTTTAGCCGGTCCCTTTTCATTTCTCCATAAATACATGCCATCCGATATAATGCGACAGCCATCCCTCTTTTATAACCGAGTTTCTCTGACAACAAAAATGCATCATTGGCTAATCCCATTGCCGAATCAGCATCCAGGTTAGACAGTGTTCCGCATAGCATGGTAAGCCGCTTAACTTTCGATGTATCATCCGGCGAATTATTAATGAGCATTATTAATGAATCACAGATTTGCCGGTTCAGCTTTACATTCTTAAGTTTATCTTCTCTACCACTGGTAGTTTGAGACCTGCCTTCACCCGGCAATTGTAGAAAAATGATAAAGCCGGCAAGTATGGTTTTTAAGAAATGCATATAAACTGCTATACTTAAAACTAAAGAATTGGCTGGAATTCTTTCCTATTTTTGTCTTATGCAGCTTATTGAAGTCACCTCCACCCATCTTGCCAAAGATTTTATCCGGGTAAACAACCTTATTCACAAGGACAACCCAAATTATATCTACCCGTTGGAGAAAGACTTAAATGAAGTATTTGATCCAAAAAAAAATAAAGCTTTCAGGTTTGGTGAAGCCATAAGATGGATATTAAAAGATGAAAGTGGAAAACTGATTGGCCGCATTGCAGCTTTTACCAATAAAAAGTACAAGAACAAGGGCGATGATGTACCGGTTGGTGGTATTGGTTTTTTTGATTGCATCAATGACCAGGCTGCTGCCGATATGCTCTTTGATGTGGCCAAACACTGGTTGATGCAAAAAGGCATGGAGGCAATGGATGGGCCTATCAACTTTGGTGAAAGGGATCGCTGGTGGGGATTATTGGTCGAGGGTTTTCAGCCCCCACCCTATTGCTTGAATTATAATTTCCCCTACTACCGGGATTTGTTCGAAAATTATGGTTTCAAAAATTATTACAACCAAGTATGTTTTGGCCTTGACCCTACCAAAGAAATGAGTCAGAAAATATTGGACCGGCATAAACAGTTAAGTCAAAATCCAGCTTATTCATCCAGCATCATTGATAAAAATAACCTTGATAAATTTGCAAACGACTTTGTTATAGTCTATAATAAAGCATGGGCAGGGCATGGCGGTTTAAAGGAATTAAAGAAGGATCAGGTACTAATGATGTTTAAAAAGATGAAACCAGTGATGGAGGAAGAACTCATAATGTTTGCTTATCACAATAATGACCCCATTGCAATTTTTGTCAACCTACCGGATCTGAACCAGTGGTTCAAACATCTGAAAGGCAAATTTGGCCTGTGGCATAAACTGAAGTTTCTCTGGATTAAAAAAACCAGAAAAAACAGGCGGTTTACGGGCCTGGTATTTGGTGTTGTTCCGGAATTTCAGGGCATGGGCCTGGATGCTTATATCATCAATGAGATAAAGATGGTGATTCAACCCCTGAAAAAATATGACGTGTATGAAATGCAATGGATTGGTGAATTCAATCCAAAAATGATGAATGTGGTGGAAAATATTGCCGACACCTTCCGCACCAGAACACTGACCACCTACCGGTATTTATTTGACAGGACGAAAGAATATAAACCGCACCCGGTACTGCATTAGAAACCCTGGCCCTAAAGAAAACTTAGGTCGAACTGTCTTTATCTTTGTGGAAAAGTATTAAAGCATATCTGTTTTGATATGGTAGTTTCGTATCAGTAAAGAGTTTTCAATTTTAAAGATTTTAACTCCCCTTTAGGGGATGGGGGTATTATGGAAAAATTCATTGTTTCGGCCCGTAAGTACAGACCACAAACTTTCGACACTGTCGTTGGGCAATCGCATATTACTACTACACTCAGAAATGCAATTAAGCATCAGCAATTAGCTCATGCCTTTTTGTTTTGCGGACCCAGAGGTGTAGGCAAAACCACCTGTGCAAGAATTTTAGCTAAAACCATCAATTGCGAACATCAAACAAAAGATGGTGAAGCCTGCGACAAATGCCAGAGCTGTACTTCTTTTAATAATGGAGCTTCGATGAATTATTTTGAATTGGATGGAGCTTCCAATAATTCGGTGGATGATATAAGAGAATTGGTAACACAGGTTCGTTTCGTTCCGCAAACAGGCAGGTACAAAGTGTATGTGATAGATGAGGTTCACATGTTAAGTTCTTCCGCCTTCAATGCTTTTTTGAAAACACTGGAAGAGCCACCACCTTATGCTATTTTCATTTTAGCCACCACAGAAAAACATAAGATACTTCCTACTATTCTAAGCCGTTGCCAGATTTTTGATTTCAAACGCATCACCACTAATGATACCGTTCACCACCTCGAAGAAATTTGTAAGAAAGAAAAAATAAAATCTGACAAAGCATCATTACAGGTAATAGCGCAGAAAAGTGAAGGATGTATGCGGGATGCACTCAGTATTTTGGATAAGATTGTAAGTTTTACCAATGGCGAACTGAATTATGCCACCACCTTAGAACATCTTAATATACTTGACGCAGATTGTTATTTCAAACTGTTAGAATGTATGCAACAGCAGGATTTGTCCGGAGCCATGTTGCAGTATGACGATATTAATCGCAAAGGCTTTGAAGGTGATTTAGTGGTAAATAGTTTTGCAGAATTTATCCGCAACCTGCTGGTGTGTAAAGATGAAGAAGCCGCTGTATTGCTTGACGTAGTAGAAAGTTTTAAAGACAAATACATAGCAACTGCCAAAGGCGTTTCCCCTGCACTTCTTATTAGTGCATTAAATATTTTAAGTGATGCTGAAATAACTTACAAGGCAGCGAGGAATAAACGGCTGCATGTGGAATTGGCTCTTATCAAACTCTGCTACCTGCAACAGGCCATCCAACTATCCACAGAAGGAAATGGTATTGGTAAAAAAAAAGTAGTTGATAACGCAAAATCAATTGCTTTCAGGAAGATTACACCTTTTGAAGTTAAACAGTCCACAGTCCACAGCCCACAGTCCACAGTTAGTACCCGAAAGTCCGAAGAAGCCAAATTGATTATTGAAACTCCGTTTTTGGAAAAAATGATGCTGGCAGAAGAAAATGCGGGGTACAACGAACCTCAAACCTCTTCCGCCCCTGCCGGGATTAAACCCCAACCTTCCAAAATATCTGCTTTAGATAAAATCCGTAAGCAATACCAAAGCAACGGAAACAATGGCAATAGCAATATCAACCATCCATTGCAAACAGAAGAACTGCAAAAAGCCTGGGCTGAATATGTAATAAAGTTGAAGGAAGTAAAAAATCCGGCGGCTCAACCATTTGAGCTGGCTGTGCTTCGCATTAAAGACGAAAACTCGTTTGAAGCAGTAACGGCTAATAATATTGAACAAAAATTTATTGAGCAGGATAGAAATAAACTCTTTGCCTTTTTACAGGAACGGCTTCAAAACCGCCTGTTACAATTTAATGTGACAATCGAAGAAAAAGCAACCGACAGACCGGTGATAGAAATCCCACTGAATTCAAAAGAACAGTTCCAAAAAATGGTGGAGCTATACCCATTAGTAAAAGAATTAAAAGACCGTCTGCGGCTGGAACTGGATTATTAATTTCCTATTCGCTATTGAACACCTGCCTGCCGCACAGGCAGGTTCATCATTCATCATTTTACCTTAATTTCGACCAAAATTAAAAGGCAATGGCCGATGTGATATTAATGCCCCGGCTCAGCGATACCATGACGGAAGGTGTAATAGCTGCCTGGCATAAAAAAGTAGGAGATACTGTAAAAAAAGGTGACCTCCTTGCAGAAATTGAAACCGATAAAGCTACTATGGAATTGGAGAGTTATAAAGATGGTATCCTTTTGCATACGGGTGGTGATAAAGGTGTAAAAATTCAGGTGGATGATTTGCTGGCCATTATTGGTAAAGCCGGAGAAGATATTTCTTCATTATTAAAAGGTGGAGATCAGTCGGCAGTTAGCAGTCGGCAGTCGGCCCCCGAAAGCAAACAATCTACTCCTGCCCCTCAACCAACTATTCAATCATCAACTGCACCATCTTTTGATATCTCCAAAATGGAGGAGGTGGTACTGATGCCAAGACTTAGTGATACCATGGAAGAAGGTGTGATAGCAGCCTGGCATAAAAATGTGGGGGATGCAGTAAAGAAAGGTGAAGTACTGGCAGAAATAGAAACCGACAAAGCCACGATGGAATTGGAAAGTTATAAAAACGGAACACTATTACACATCGGAGCACAGAAAGGTGAAAAAATTCCGGTGAACGGATTGCTTTGTATTATTGGTGAAAAAGGTAAAGTGAATGTAGATGCAATTGTTGCGGCTGTTAAAGGCGGAATGGGTACAGCACCGGGAGCCAGCGAGGAGCTGGTTTCGGAAAATCATAAAGTTTCTGCAGAACCTGCAAAGGAAACAGTTCAAACAGTAGTAGCTGTTTCTTCTTCTGCAAACAATGGAAGGGTAAAAGCATCTCCACTGGCAAAGAAATTAGCAACTGAAAAAGGAATAGATATAAAATCCATCAGTGGCTCGGGTGATGGTGGGAGAATTATAAAAGCTGACATAGATAATTATAAAGAAGAAATTGTATCACCAGCCGGAAAAGGAGCCTCATCAGTTAGTGGCGGAGTAGATATTTTACCATGGTCACACAAAGAATCTGACAGTGCCAAATGGAAGGAAGGATATACTGATATTGCCAACTCACAGATCCGTGGCGTTATTGCCAAACGATTGGCAGAAAGTAAATTCAGTGCCCCGCATTTCTATTTAACTATGGAAATAAACATGGATAATGCCATGGCTGCAAGGGTACAGCTAAATGAAGTAAGCCCCGTAAAAATAAGTTTCAACGATTTAGTTGTAAAAGCGGCGGCGTTGGCATTGCGTCAGCACCCCGCAGTTAATGCTTCCTGGTTAGGTGATAAAATAAGAAGATACAGCCATATACATATTGGAATTGCCGTAGCAATTGAAGATGGATTAATAGTTCCGGTGGTTCGTTTTGCAGACCAAAAAACATTGCCGCAAATAGCTGCCGAGAGTAAAGAGCTGGCTGGTAAGGCAAAGAATAAAAAATTACAGCCAAATGAATTTTCGGGCAACACATTTACTATTTCCAATCTCGGCATGATGGATATTGATGAATTTACTGCTATCATTAATCTTCCGGATAGCTGCATCATGGCAGTGGGAAGAATAAAGGAAGTAGTAGTGAAAAAAGAGGGAGGTTTTGCAGTTAGCAATGTGATGAAAATAACACTGAGTTGCGACCATCGCAGTGTAGACGGAGCAACAGCAGCTTCGTTCCTTCAAACATTCAAAAAATACTTAGAGAACCCGATTACGATGTTTCTATAAAAGCACTTTTACAGCTGTCAAACTATGTAAAGCTACTCACCCGGGTAGCTTTTTATTTACTGTTATTGGTCTGGCAAGTTTGCTGTAACTATTCTTTACTACTTACAGACAATAAGTGTATGACCTTAAAACAGAAAGATAAATTCACCTGTTAAAATACTGCGTAGATTTTGCTGTTATATTACCATATAAAATCAAACCTATGCAAGATAAAGAATCGAAAGAATTCACATGGTCAGGCCTGTTTGTAGTAACAGCCTTTTGCTCCTTCCTTTTTAATGGAATAATTAAATGGATGGATGGCCACTTCTCTAATTTACTTTTTTCAATTGGAGGAGTAGCTGCTTTTTTTGCTGTCGCAAACTGGGTTGTAATAATATTAGCCGGGCAAAGCAATAAAACGAGAAGGAGACGCCGTTTTGCTTCCTGACAGTTACCTGCCCAGTTTATTTTCCAGCAATACAATTTTACCATCCATGGTGGCAGCAACAAGTCGTCCTGCATCTAACACCCTTACCGTGTTAACCATAGAATTATCAATCTTATAAGCCCAGTTTATTTTCTGCCCAACAGGATCAATAGAATAAACAACGCCGCTTTTGGTTCCAAAAAAAACATTTTCTTCCTTTTCTATCAGCATAGAAGGAACATGTTCATAACCAAATCCGCAATGCAATCTCCAGGCAGTTGATTGTTTTTCCCGGCTGGTAGCATAGGCCACAATAGTATCCTGCATTGTTTTTCCATAAACCCATTTACCATCCACCGAAATACCGATCGACTCCCGGATAGTAGCATCATTATTTCTCCACAACGTTTTTCCATCCATACTATTAATCGCAGAAATATATCGGTCCGGGGCCACTACATACACAACTCCGTCATGTGCAACGGGAGTGCAAGCTGCCGGCGAAAAATTACGGATAGAAGAACCATTGTTCCATTTCCATACAAGAAGCCCTGTCTTTTCATCCACTGCATACAGGTTTCTGTCCCAGGCTCCAAAGATTATCTTGCCTTCGTATGGTAGAGGTGTGCTAACAACAGGTCCTTCCAATCCCGAAAACTTCCACCGTTCATTTCCTGTTTGCAAATCCAATTTCCTAAAAGAATGATCGCTGCTTCCGATAAATACCGCATCCCCGTTTATCAGCGGCGCACCTAGAACCGCTGCAGCCGTTTCTGTTTTCCATTTCAATGCACCTGATTTTACTTCAAGGCAGTAAATAGTACCATCTCCTGATCCAAATACTACCAAGCCTTCTGAAATCGCCGGTGACGAAAAAATTGAGCCTCCTGTTTGATAAGACCATTTTTGTTTCCCCTTTTTCAGAGAAAGACAAACCATTTTTCCATTCTGGTTTCCGACCATTACATTATCGCCATCAACTGCCGGAGTAGAAATAATATTAGCATCAGAAGAAAATCTCCACTTCTCTTTTATGTGGCTGTATTTATTATTAATGCTGTAATCAGGGCGGGTAAATTTTTTACCTTTTATAAATTGCCTTGTTTCAATCTTCATTCTTGTCCATGATTCTAATGTCTCTGTTCCCGGTTTTCTTTCTGTAAAAATCATGGAGTCAGCTCTTACATCTACCAGGTTATAACCACCAATTGCAGCCCTTGCTCTGAGGTTAGACCGGCCCATCACTCCGGGTATGTCTTCAAAGTTCATGGCTTTGTTGGCATGGCCATGTCCGCAAAGAATAGTCCATGTGTTATAATTGCGAAGCCTGTCTGTTATTTCATACCAGTTGTCCAATCCATTATCAATAGGATAATGATTAAGAAATATAACAGGTTGCTGTGGAGTCAGTTTTTTCAACTCACCATCCAGCCAGTTCACCGCATCACGGGGCACATGGCCGTCACTCATCCGCAGGTAAGGCCCGGAAGCACAACCTAAAAAGCGGATACCACTATATTCAAAACTGAATTTATCGTATCCAAATACAGTAGTAAACATTACCCCACCGCTTTCACTCCAACCTGTGTCATGGTTACCGGGAATGATATACCATTTTACATTCAGGCTGTCGAGTATTTGTTTTGCCAGTTTTAATTCTTCATTTGTTCCCAACTCTGTTATATCGCCTGTCAATACAACAAAAGCAATATCTGTCATCGCATTAATATCCCTGACCGTACGGCGAAGATCTTCTTCAGCCGAGCCATTAGGAGAGCCTATATGTGTGTCGGAAATAAAAGCAAACCGAAAGGGCTTTAATTGAGCATTGCCGGCAAAAGAAACAATAATACAGAACAGGACAAGCAATTTTATCTTCATAAAAGCAAGTTACTTATTCCTGATAAATCAAGAGAAATAAGACTGGTTTGAATAAATATTTAAATTTGTTTTCAATATTTTTTGAAAATTCAAAATCAACATCGTAGTTTTGTGTCATGAAACTCATCGAAGCAAGACAACAGTTTATTAGTAGTTGGGGAGCCTTTGGCACCCATTGGGGCATTAACAGGACAATGGCACAGATACATGCATTATTACTCATCAGCCCCGATCCGCTGACACAGGATGATATGATGGAACAATTAAACATCAGCCGGGGAAATACAAATATGAACATCCGGGAGCTTATCAATTGGGGCCTGGTGGAAAGAGTATTGCTGTCGGGGGAAAGGAAAGAATACTTTACTGCAGAAAAAGATATATGGAAAGTAGTGAAACAGATTATAAAAGAAAGAAAGAAACGGGAACTGGAACCGATGCTTCAACTATTAGATAAACTGGAAGAGGTGGAAGGGGATAAAAGAGATAAGCATGTAAAAATATTTGTTGATACCGTAAGCAGCATCAAAAAGCTGGGTCGCCAGGCCGATAAAACATTAGACATGATGATAAAGGCTGAAGAAAGTTGGTTTTTGGGAACAATGATGAAGTTTTTTAAATAGTACTGAACCGAAACATAGTAAGCCGTTAATTACGGCTTTTATTTAAAACTAAATTTTCATTTTTTTCTGAAAACTTAAAATATTAATTATGAAAATTTTTAAACAAGTAGATCTTTATATCAATATTAGTCTGATAGCAGGTTTTACAATTGCTACTCTTATCAATACAGAAATACTATTTAAGGCCTACTTCATAATTGGTGGTTGGCAGTTACTAAGCATGATTACTCATGCCTTTAGCAGTTGGTTTATGAAAAAAGGTGGTGCCAGAAGTTCTTATCATTGGTTGGTAATAGTTATTTTGTCGGTGGTATTATTAGGTCAGATAATTACGCCATTACTTATTATTTTTTTCCTTTTGCTGTTTGGATCTCCTGTATTAGCCATCATTTATACTAAAATCTGTTGTGATGAACTGAAAGAATTGAAAAGCAGACGTTCGTTAAGTCTTAAATAAAAGAATAATGAAAAACAAAAAAATAGTTATCGCAGGGGGCACCGGTTTCATCGGTCAGGAAATGATAAAATATTGGAGTAAAGAAAATCAGTTGGTCATTCTTACCCGGTTATTGCCGGATGCCAGAAATAACCGCAACCAGTATGATTCGTTGTCAAAAGAAGATCTGCAACAGGTAACATATATTAAATGGGATGGAAAGACTACCGGAGACTGGGCAAAGGAAATAAACGAGGCCGATCTGATTATCAATCTTGCAGGCAAAACTGTAAACTGCCGTTATACTACGAAAAACAAAAAAGAAATCTTTGACAGCCGTACTGATGCAGTAAAAGCTATCGGGGCTGCCATTCAGCAATGCCTTGTTCCTCCGAAGTGCTGGATCAATGCATCGTCTGCCACCATTTATCGTCATGCAACAGACCGGCCACAGGATGAGTATACTGGTGAACTTCACGATGGGTTCTCCGTACAGGTTTGTCAACTATGGGAAAAAACATTTTATGACCAGCCAACACCTGCTACAAGAAAAGTAGCACTCAGAATGGCAATCACCTTGGGAACAGGTGGTGTGTTAATCCCCTATTTTAATTTGTTGAAATTTGGACTTGGGGGAAAGCAGGGAAGTGGAAAACAAATGTACAGTTGGGTGCACATAGAAGACACTTGTAGGATGATTAACTGGATTGCTGAACATGAACAGTTAAAAGACACTTATAACTGTTCATCTCCTAACCCTGTTACAAACAGCCAGTTTATGAAAATGCTGAGGCAGGCTACAGGAACAAAAATCGGTTTACCCGCCTTTACATGGATGCTTAAAACTGGTGCCGCATTAATCGGTACTGAAACAGAACTGGTACTTAAAAGCCGTTGGGTTATTCCTACCAGAATTCTGGAAACTGGTTTTCAATTTAAATATCCATTGCTGAAAGATGCTTTTGATGATATAATAAGTAAGGTACCACGAAAACAATATCATTTGTTTTGACCATCAATTTCATCTTAGTTTTACATCATGAACGAAAAAAAAACCCTTGTTCTCGGCGCATCAGATAATCCTTCAAGGTATAGCTTTCTTGCCGTTCAGCGATTGCGGAGCCATGGACATCCGGTGGTAGCAGTAGGCAGAAAACTTACACAAGTGGCCGACGTAACGGTAGAGAAGGACAAAAAACATTTTGATAATATCGATACAATAACTCTCTACCTGAATCCGCAGCACCAGCAGGAATACTACGATTATATCCTTTCCCTTAATCCGAAACGCATCATCTTCAACCCGGGTGCAGAAAACGATGAACTTGCAGACCTCGCAAAAGAAAAAAATATTGCTGCAATTGAAGCCTGCACATTAGTTATGCTAAGTACAAATCAATACTGATAGTAAATAACCAATTATTTTTTCCGGGCTTTTACGATTGCCTCAGGGTACTACTCCTCAATCTTTCGATTTCCTTTGCATCCTGTTTGGAAGTTCTCAAAACTTTCACAAATCTTGTATGACCGTACCCCACCGAAAACTGCAACCACAAATCCAGGTTGCTTAACAATATCCTATTGACCTTAAAAAAGAGTCCAAATGAAAAACCTTCGTATGTCAGTGCTTTGCGCATGCATCACACTTTGCAGCCTATATTCGGTTGCACAAACCCAGCAAATTCCATTAAACGAACCTGATTACAACAAGCCCAGGTTATTTGACAATCTGCCAGCAGAGATTCCTATTAGCATTGACAATATTAACAACCTGATAAATGCAAGAGCAGGTGTCGCCATCAATACGACTCTTTCAGCTGATGGAGTAACTGCACCCTTTGTGGGCCAGGTAGTTTCATCCATAAGTAAGTATGATGATAAGCTCAAAAGTGTAGTCATTAAATCTACCAATTATAACGGTAGCACCCTTTACATTTCCAAAGTGATGAAAGAGGATGGAAGCATAAGATATAATGGCCGGCTAATGAGTTTTCAGCATGGCGACGTTTATGTACTGCAACAAAAAGCTGCTGGCTTTGTGCTGGTAAAGAAAAATTTTTATGATGTAGTAAATGAATAATAATTTTTAAAAAAACCTGACCCGTTTTTATATCCATACCCTTTATCCTTATTGAAAAATTAAAAATCCGACTTGTTATGAAAAACCTATTTAAATCAGGGCTCCTGTTGCTTTTACTTTCCGGCAACCTGGTAGCCAAAGCACAGGTACCTGTATTAAGCAGCTATCCTTCCGCATCAGCCGTTATTTTTCTTGATTTTGATGGCCATACTGTACCGCCAGGTGCCTGGACAATGAGTGATTTATATTGTGCTCCTTCCGGTTTAAGTAATGCTCAAATAATTGAAGTGTTTAATCGGGTCGCTGAAGATTACAGGCCTTTTAACCTTAATGTCACAACAGATTCCACCAAGTACCTTGCCGCTCCCGTTACAACAAGAATGAGAGTTATCATTACGATTACGTCTAGTTGGTACGGATCAGCCGGTGGAGTGGCCTGGCTTGATTCCTTTAGCTGGGGAGATGATACTCCTTGTTTTGTTTTTTCGGCATTGCTCAGCTACAATGCAAAATATGTAACAGAAGCGGCAGCACATGAAGCAGGCCACACCCTTGGATTATTTCATCAATCAACATATAATGCAAGCTGTGTAAAAACAGCAGAGTATAACCCCGGAACAGGTGCTGGCGAAATTGGATGGGCACCGATAATGGGTGTTGGCTATAGCAAAAACCTGACATTGTGGAATAATGGCCCCAACTCGAATGGTTGTAGCAATATACAAAGTGACCTGGATATAATTGTTGCGCCAATCAATAGTTTTACTTACCGCACTGACGATCATGCTGGAACGTTTGCTGGAGCCACTATTGCACCCTTTGTCAGCAACCAGTTTGCAGTAAATGGTTTAATAAATCAAAGTGCCGATCAGGATATGATTATGTTTACGCAGCCTGCCAATGGCCGGTTTCAACTAAGTGCCATACCTAATAATGTAGGAACTGGTAATTCAGGTTCAAATCTCGATTTACAGGTTTCACTCTATAATAGTTCACAAACACTGCTGAATGTATATAATCCCGGCACACTGCTTAGTTCAGTAGTTGATACACAACTAAACCCCGGAATCTACTATCTCCGGATAGAAGGAAAAGGAAATATTTATGCTCCCAACTATGCAAGTCTTGGTTCTTATGCATTGCAGGGAAATTTTACGGCAGGTACTTTGGCAGTTAGAAAGCTTGAGCTGCATGGCGATTTAGTAAGCGATAAACACAGGCTTACCTGGATTATTGATGCTGATGAAACTGTTACCAAACAAATTCTTGAAATTTCAACAGATGGCAGAAACTTTGGCCCGGTAATACAAACAGCCAATGAACTGCGTTCATTTATGTACAAACCGTATGTATCAACAACAGCTCAATACCGGTTAAATGTAACATTTGATGATGGCCGACGGTATTACTCCAATGTCGTTTCGCTTCGCAATACCGCCTCTGCTGATTGGCCAAAGTTAGTCAGCAATATCGCTAACAATAACGTGGTAGTAACCAGCCCCGGAGCTTACAGCTATGCTATTTATGAGTTTAGTGGTAAAACAGTAAGCAAAGGACAACTGACCAATGGCCTGAATACGATTAATACTTCAGCCATTACCGGTGGTATGTATATTATCAGGTTTGATAACCGCACCGAACAATGGATTGACAAATTTGTAAAACAATAAACTCTTTTCCGTTCCGCCTGAGGCGGAACAATAATCCGTACCCCTATTGTTATTCAGAGGTTTTCCTGTAATTTAGGAAAACCTCTTTTTTATGCGATGGAGAAAATTTAATGGTGACCCTATCGAACTACCCATTATCGATGCTGTTGAAAATGCTATTAAACGGGAAACACAAAAAGGATTTCGTTTAAAGGTTTGTATCGGCACCGACTCACAGGTAAAAGGACAGGAAACAGAATTTGCAACCGTTATTGTTTTTCTACGGGAAGGACACGGCGGCTTTATGTTCATCCACAATGAAAAAACCCGGCAGCGGTTTACAATCAAAGAAAGAATGCTGACGGAAGTGGCCAAGAGCATTGAGATTGCTTACGAACTCTGTAACCTGTTTACTGTTTACAATGTGGATATGGAAGTTCATGCTGACATTAACACCAATCCTCAGTTTAAAAGCAACGATGCACTGAAAGAAGCAATGGGCTACATACTTGGAATGGGCTTTGCCTTTAAAGCCAAACCAGAAGCTTTTGCCAGCAGCAGTTGTGCCAATAAAGTGGTGAATTAAACGGTGTCCGCCAAGCCTTTTAAAATGCGGAGAGTTCCTCCGCCAGTAAAACTGACCCCCTACTTTCTCCTTCTTTTCAAACCAATAATCAGGACGACGAACAATGCAACGCCAATTGCAATGCGTATCGTAGCTGCTTTTTTCTGTTTTGCCTTTTGTTCCCTTTGTAATCGTAAAATGCCATCCATATTCCGGGAAATGTCGTTGCGGATCTGATTGCTGTCAGCAAACTGCAGGACTGTAGCGGCACTATCTTTAAAATGCTGTATTCTTTTTAGAATAGAATCAGTTGCAACTAATTTATGCAGCCTCTTCTTTTTTTCGATTTTAGTAGTCGTTTGGGAAAAACATAGTATCCCATTTATAAGAAACAGGAATAACAGACACTTCTTCATGCAGGATGGTTTTGTCTAAACTAAATCAAAAAATTTGGAAAGAAAAATTAACAGGCTGAGTTATTACTGCTGAGTAATTGCAGATGAGGGGGGAGTTACCTGCACCTGTTCTGTTAACATGGTGGATGCCGTTTTTGTTTTGATACCAGTGTACATTCTCTCCATTTTTTTACTGTCTTCCTGGGCAAGGGAAAAAGTAACTAATACCATGACAAAAAGAATTATCACTAAATTTTTTTCGGATAAGATAGGTTTCATAATCGGCTTGTAATGAGTTGCAAAATAGGGTATTAATCCCAGAAAACTACTACCCTAAATGGGGTATTTTTTACTACAGCTTTGTAAGACTATGATTTAAACCACCTATATAGTCCAGCAAAGCCTTACGTCCTGTTTTTTCGATGGCGGATGTAACAAAATGGGGCGGATTTTCCTCCCAGTTTTTCGCCAGAACACTCATAAAGTTCGCCAGGTTTCTGTCTGTGGCACCGGGCTTGTTCTTATCGCTTTTGGTAAACACCAGTACAAAGGGTATCTGCCATTCTCCTAATTGATTAATAAACTCCAGATCAATGGCCTGTGGCTCATGGCGGCTGTCAATCAGCACAAAGACACAAACGAGATTTTCCCGTTTGCGGATGTAGGATTCAATCATGTTGCCCCAATTATTTCTCGCCTTTTGAGAAACGGTGGCTGCATACCCATACCCCGGAAGATCTACCAGGTACCACTTCTTTTTATCGGAAGAAATAATTTCAAAATGATTGAGTAGTTGGGTTTTGCCCGGTGTGGAAGATATTTTAGCCAATCCTTTTTTGTTGGTCAGCATATTTATCAACGAGGATTTGCCCACATTACTACGGCCAATAAATGCATACTCCGGCTTATCTCCCGGTGGGCAATCTTTGTAGCCGGGGCTGCTGATAATATATTGGGCAGATACAATTTCCATTGGCCTGCAAGATAACAGGAAACACTATGCTTTAACAACTCTTAACTATAAACAACAAACTATAAACTCCAAACTTGTTTTACCTTTGCCATCCCATGTCAAACCCATTACCACACGACCATATCATTCCCTTTAAAGACTCCGGAAAAACGAAGAAGGAACAGGTGGCTGATATGTTTGATAAAATAGCCGGCAAGTATGATAAAATGAACCGGTTTCTTTCTGCCCGTACTGATATTGGATGGCGCAAAAAAGCTATTCAAAGACTGAAAAAAGAAAATCCCCGGTATATTTTAGATGTAGCCACCGGCACTGCGGACATGGCACTGATGGCCTGCAAAATGCTGAGGCCTGAGCAAATAACCGGCATT
>JANNCC010000357.1:0-1969 GCA_031386125.1 Chitinophagaceae bacterium | reverse complement strand
ATATATTCTAAAACTATAGTAGTAATAAAAGTCAGTTGTTCTTCGTCCAGTTCTGTATGAATGGGTAAAGAAATCACTCTTTCCGTCAACCAATCCGTAACCGGCATTAGCTGTGCTGCCGTATTGAATTTTTCAAACATTTTTTGCTGATGCCCCGGTACCGGGTAATAAATCATAGCCGGAATATTATTTTCAGCCAGGAATTTTTTTAAACCATCCCGAATGCTGCGAGGATGATCAATTCCATCGAGAATCAACGTATATTGATGAAAAGCATGATTGGAATAAGGAGCTCGGTAAGGCGTTTTTATTTTTGTATGATTGGCAAATGCTTTGTCATAAAAATCAGCCGCCGATCTTCTTGCCGCCACATATTCATCCAGGTATTTTAATTTGATAGCAAGAATGGCCGCCTGCATGGAGTCTAACCTGCTATTGCATCCTACTATATCATGATAATATAATTTGCTTTGGCCATGATTTGCAATCATTTTAAGTTTAACCGCCAACTCATCATCGTTGGTAGAAATAGCGCCACCATCACCAAATGCACCCAGGTTTTTGGAAGGATAAAAAGAAGTGGTAGATATATGACCAATTGCCCCGGTTTTCTTTTGGGTGTTATCTGAAAAAGTATATTCACAACCAATTGCCTGTGCATTATCTTCTATCACAAAAAGGTTATATTTTTTTGCAATAGCCATTATTTCTTCCATTGGCGCTGCCTGGCCATACAGATGAACGGGTACTATCGCTTTTGTTTTGGGTGTAATGGCCTTTTCAATAGCACCCGGATCTATGCAAAAAGTTTGCGGATTGACTTCTACAAATACCGGCGTTAATTTCAACAAGGCAATTACTTCGGTGGTGGCTATGTAGGTAAAAGAAGGAGTTATCACTTCATCCCCGGGTTCCAGTCCCAATGCCATCATGGCAATCTGCAATGCATCAGTTCCGTTAGCACAAGGAATACTATGTTTTATTCCCAGGTAAAGGGAAAGATTTGTGCTAAACTCCTGTACAATTTTTCCATTGATAAAAGCTGAACTTTCCATCACTTCCAGCACGGCATTATCCACTTCGGGCTTTATCTTGTGGTACTGGGTTTTTGTGTCCACCATCTGGATTGGTCTCATTCGGTATTGTTTAGCTTTAAAGTGCCGCAAAAATAGTAAAATAAGGGTAGTTTACCTGATTGCTTTTACATTTGCTCCTAATTTATAACTAACCCATTGTATTTATTTTTCTATAATATTTTAATGTGGCTTCTCAGGGCCGTCTTACTGGTTGCTTATTTATTTAATCCCAAAGCAAAAAAATGGGTGAATGGGAGGAAAGGGATATTTAAAAAAATGGAACAAGCCATTCCTGCCGGAGGGAAAATTATCTGGATACATTGTGCTTCATTGGGAGAGTTTGAACAGGGAAGACCAGTGCTGGAAAAAATAAGGGCGGATATAGCCAACAGGAAAATCAACTATAAAGTATTACTGACTTTCTTCTCTCCTTCCGGTTACGAAGCACAAAAAAATTATGCCGGTGCAGATTGGGTTTTTTATCTTCCTGTAGATGGTCCCCGTAATTCGAAACGTTTTTTAGAAATAGTCCGACCATCGCTTGTCATCTTTGTGAAATATGAGTTCTGGTATTATTACCTGAAGAAAATAAAATACAGAAATATTCCGTTGCTGCTGATTTCTGCATTGTTTACAAAAGATATGTCTTTCTTCAAATGGTATGGCAAATTACAACGTAAGATGCTTTCCCGATTTGACCATTTATTTGTGCAAAACCAGGCATCAAAAAAACTATTGGATGAAATTGGGTTATCCGCTATTTCTTCCGTTTCCGGCGATACCCGGTTTGACCGGGTAATTGAAATTGCTTCAGTTGAAACAAAAATTCCTGGTATTGAAAAATTTATTGGTAACAGCAGGGTTATTATTGCCGGTAGTACCTGGCCGGCAGA
>JANNCC010000033.1:0-22664 GCA_031386125.1 Chitinophagaceae bacterium | reverse complement strand
CAGCTTTCGTTGCCCGTCTGACAGGCTGCCCATATCAATGCCGGCTCTTGCTCTTAGTCCCACCGGCAAATTGTTCCACTTCATTCTTGCCGTATCCGAAAAATCTAACAAGGCTCTTTTCTTTTGCAGCGGAGTTAAGCTGTCCACAAAAGTTTCTGCTGATTTCCGTATGGCTGTTTCTATGTTTTGGCTAAATACAAAGGCAGAACAGAAGGTAAAGTAAAGAAGAATGATTGTTTTTTTCAACATACAATGATAATTAGAAGGATGAAATTACAGGAACTGGTTGTATATAACGAAGAAGGGACTAGAAGCACCACTGTTTATTTGCCCCCAAAAGTCCTTCTTTTTAAAATTTCTTTTAATCTTATGTTAGCATCTGCCCTGCTGTTCATCCGAATACGGTCAGCTTGAAGTTCATTTCATTAGCATCGCATGTCAGTTCGGTAAAGTTAAATTCTTTTCAGTTTGTAATTGTTTGAAATAGTTGCAATACTTTGTCAAGCCACACACTTTGCATTTTGGATTTTGTTCAAGGCAAATGGCATCTTCTCCTTGTTGTCCGTATGTAACAAAGATGATGTCAATGTAACGAATGGAATATTTTGTTGCCGCTGCAAATTTTCTTGCTTGAATAACTGTCTTGAGAAATTGCTTTTCATTTTCTATTAAACCAAGTCGCTTAAATATCCTTACCAAAACTCTGTCTGGTTTCATTACATCCAAACCGATGTCCATTAGAAAATGATAAACTGTAATTTCACCTAAATAGTCAAAGCGATATTGCAACTCCTCTTTAAACAACATTAAGTTTTCAAATGAAACTGTCGGGTCAAAACTGTCAATGTAGGATTGAAAAGAACCGTGTTGCTTTACGATACTTTTAATTGTCTTTGCGTTGTTAATAGTCGCTAAAATCTTACTCTTGTTCTTAATCATCTTTTTGTCCGCAAGAATAGAGGCTGTAGTGTTGTCGTTAAAAAGCGAAACAGTTTTGTAGTCAGGTAAATGCTCGTTTATGATGTCAAGTTTATTTGTAACAGTCTTTGCTTTAAAGCCAGAATAGAAAATGATTTGCTTAATAATTTGGAAACACTCATCGTCTGTTCGCTTTCTAAAAGTCCAATTGCGAAAAGTTGAAAACCTGTCGGCAAATGCTTTGTCCGAAAGTCCTGATTGCTTTTTCAATGACTTCTCTGCCGTTAAAAATATGTCGCTGTAATTTATTTGCATCTTTGTCAAAACTGTTTGTTCAAAGCTTGTCAGTTCGGAGTTAGCACTGTCCCCAGGGGTTGCCGCTAACATATAAATTTACGCAACTACAGACATAGTTAAATTGATAATCAGCTTATTTTTATGCCTGCAACTTTAATTAATGAAATTTTCAATTCAGGTTAAATATTACCATACACAAGGATCTTTTGATATACAGATTCCCTCCCATGCACCCCAAAAAATCAGTTTATCAACCAATGCTAACTTGTTTTAAATTCGCAGAATAACTTATTACTGCATGGTACGGAAACAAGAAGTTTTACAGGACGTAGTCATCAAATTTGCCGGCGATAGCGGCGATGGTATGCAATTGACAGGCACACAGTTTACCAATAATACGGCAATGCTCGGTATTGACCTTTCTACCTTTCCGGATTTTCCGGCAGAGATAAGGGCCCCGATAGGAACCCTGCCCGGAGTGAGTGGTTACCAGTTACGGTTTTCCAGCGACCGCATTTTCACCCCCGGCGATGCCTGTGATGTGCTGGTGGCTATGAATGCAGCTGCATTAAAAACAAATTTATCAGAGTTAAAAAAAGGCGGAAAGATTATCGTTAACACCGATGGGTTTGATAACAAAAATCTACGCCTTGCCAACTACCCCGATGGAGAAAACCCATTGGAAAATGGCAGCCTCGAAAATTACGAAGTGATAAAGATGGATGTGACGAAGATGACAAGAGAGGCGTTGAAAGATTTTACCATGGGCATGAAGGAGAAGGACAGAGCCAAAAATATGTTTGTGTTGGGCTTCCTTTATTTTATGTACAACCGGGATATGGATAACACCATAAGTTTTCTGCGAGAAAAATTTGGTAAGAAACCAGAGATAATGGACAGTAATATAAAAGTATTGCAGGCAGGCTACAACTATGGCGATACTACAGAAACATTTACTACGACCTATTCGGTAGAGAAAGCAAAAATGATTCCGGGTACTTACCGTTCTATCATGGGTAATATGGCTGTGACGTATGGATTGATTGCTGCTTCGCAAAAAAGCGGCCTGCCCTTATTTCTCGGTTCTTATCCTATTACACCTGCATCTGATATATTACATGAACTGAGTAAGTATAAAAATTTTGGCATCCGCACTTTCCAGGCCGAAGATGAAATAGCCGCTATTACATCATCCATTGGTGCAGCGTATGGTGGTGCATTGGGCGTTACTACCTCCAGCGGTCCCGGTATTGCATTGAAAGGTGAAGCTATGGGCCTGGCAGTAATGCTCGAGATACCACTGATTATTATTAATATCCAGCGGGGCGGCCCTTCCACAGGGTTGCCAACAAAAACAGAACAATCTGATCTGATGCAGGCTTACTATGGAAGAAATGGTGAATGCCCGATGCCGATTGTTTCTGCTTCTACGCCAGCTGATTGTTTTGATGCAGTGTATGAAGCCGTAAGAATTGCAGTGCAGCATATGACACCGGTTATTTTCTTAAGCGATGGATATATTGCCAACGGTGCCGAACCGTGGAAATTTCCGAAAGCAGAAGAGCTTCGCCCTATTACCGTTAAGTTTAAAACAGAGTTGGGTGATCATGAAGATAAATTTCAACCTTACCTGCGGGATGAAAAACTAACAAGACCCTGGGCAGTGCCCGGCACAGCCGGACTGGAACACCGCATTGGCGGATTGGAAAAACAAAACGTAACAGGTAATATAAGTTACGAACCGGAGAACCACCAGTTGATGGTTAAAATAAGACAAGAGAAGATTGACAAGATTGCTGATTATATTCCGGAACAAAAACTGGACAGTGGCCCCGACAAAGGAAAAATATTAGTGTTGGGCTGGGGCTCTACCTATGGTGCTATAAAAAGTGCCTGTGCAGATTTGCAGGCAAAAGGCCATGCCATCAGCCATGCACATCTTCGGTATGTTCGTCCCTTTCCGAAAAACCTCGGCGACATTATTAAAAACTTTGACACGGTACTAATACCTGAAATAAACAATGGCCAGTTGATAAAAATTATCCGGGATGTTTATTTTGTAGATGCGAAAGGCTATAATAAAATAATGGGTGTGCCGATCACCAAAACCGAGTTGGTGATAAAACTGGAAGAAATGCTGAGTGAGTAAGCATCAGGCCGGTTAACGATAGTTACCACAGCCTTTTGCATCACCGGCCAGATGCGTATTATTAACTACCACCGGTGGATTTTTAACTTTAGTTAACCACCGCTCCTCTTATATTCGTAGAAATTTACGGATATGAGAAAGCTAATCACACTACTACTTGTTTTTCAATGTGCCCTTTTGCTAACCTTGCAGGCACAGGATAATACTATTAACAAAGACAAATGGCATTGGGATAATGCACTGAAGCAAGACACCGGCGCAGGCTATGTGCAGGTGGTGAGGGTGGACAATGTACTTTATATCTCCGGTGCGGTGGCAAGAGATGTAACACCTGAAGGAATTACAAGGGTGTACCAGGCATTGGAAAAATCATTAAAAAATTTTGGGGCCACATTTCAAAACGTAGTAAAAGAAAACCTTTATACCACCGATATGGAGGCCATGAAAAAATACAACGATGCCCGCAAGGTTTTTTATAAAGGAGATTTTCCTGCCGCCACCTGGGTGCAGATTTCAAGATTGTTTATGTATGATGCAAGACTGGAAGTGGAACTGATTGCTCATTTGCCGAAATGATTTTCAGTTATAGCTTGATTTGAAAATACTCTCAGCATTTATCTGCAATTTACTCATAGTGAGAATTATATTCCCCACTTTCTGAAAGGATAAATGATTTAGAAGACAGGGCATAAAAATTGCAAATTCTATTCAAGCATTCATGTATGAACAGAATCTTGTATCTGCTGCCTTTAATAATAACGTTCTTTTCTACCGGCTGTTCAGTAGTAGAGGGCATTTTTAAAGCAGGTATGTGGTGGGCCTTCATTCTTATCTTTGGTATTATTTTTTTAGTCGCCTGGCTTTTTTTTAAAGGCAAAAAGAAATAGCATTCTTTGGGTTCTCTTAATTTTGGCTGAAACCTTTCTGACTGGATACTCTTACACATATTGCCCTTGGTGCCTGTATGGGAGAAGCCCTGGCAGGAAAACAAATTGGCAAAAAAGCCATGATTGTTGGAATCATTGCACACAGTATTCCGGATATAGATTTTGCAGCAGCATTGTGGTTAAACACGGCTGACAACCTGCATGCACATCGTGGGTTTACACATTCCATTTTTTTTGTACTGTTATTTAGTCTGGCAATGGCTGCTGTGACCAGGGTGGTTTTTAAAAGAAAGCAACTTTCTTACGGTAAATGGTTTGTTATTATTCTCATTATTTCGGGGCTGCATATTTTCCTGGATGCGTTTAATAATTATGGAGTGGGTTGGTTTGAGCCATTTAGCAGCCGGAGAATTTCCTTTAATACGATATATGTAGCCGACCCATTCTTTTCAATTGTACCCGGTATTGCTGCAGCTATGCTGGTCCTGCTAAAAAACTATTCCGTATTCGCTACCTTTTGGTGGAAGTTAGGATTAGGTTGGTGTGTACTTTACATAAGTTATTGTTTGTTCAACAAGTATATTATTGATAACAAGGCTGAAAAAATAATTATCAGCCAGGGGTTACCAGTAAAAAGATTTATGACAACTCCGGCACCTTTACAAAATTGGTTATGGTTTGTAGCAGCAGAAACCGATAGCGGTTTCTACACCGGGTATGTGTCTGTATTTGACAGAAAGGGGGATACTAAATTTTCTTTTTCTCCCCGGAATAAAGATTTGCTTAATCTCGTTGTTAACCGGGAAGAAGCGGATAAGTTAATACGATTTTCACAGCAGTATTATACCATCGAAAAACATGAGGATACTATTTTGTTAAACGATTTACGTTTCGGACAAATTACCGGGTGGTATGACCCTTCCGAAAGGTTTGCTTTTTATTATTACCTGCAGCCGGAAATAGATAATACCCTGGTGGTGCAACGGGGCAGGTTTGCCAACTGGAACCGAAAAACTTTTCAATCTTTTCTGCGGCGTATAAAAGGAAACTGATAGTTATAAAACAGGGGAGAAAAGTCTTGCTACTTTTTCAGGCAATTGCTGATACCAGGGGCGGGAAAGCCAGGCCTCTTTATTAATTTGTTCTGCATCTTCAAGATCTTCAAAAAAAGTAGAACGCATCTGTGCTGCAATTGTACTATCATATACCAGAGCATTCACTTCAAAGTTGAGTTCAAAACTGCGATAGTCCATATTAGCAGTTCCAACTACGGTAAGCATCGAATCGGTTACCATAGTTTTTGCATGTATAAACCCTTTTTGGTAGAGATAGACTTCTACACCGGCTTCCAGTAATTTGTTGTAATATGATTTTGAGGCAGCATTCACCACTTTTGAATCACTGATACCCGGTGCCAGTAGTTTTACCGATAGACCACTCATAGCGGCTATACATAGTGCATCCATTATACTGTCACCCGGAATAAAATAGGGTGTGGTAATAAGTATTTCTTTTTTTGCAAGATAGATGGTTTGTAAGATAGAATAAAGCACCGAAGGCAAATAAGAATCCGGGCCGCTGGCAGCTATTTGCACAAAACTTCCTTGCGCCACCGGGGCAGGAGCAGAAAAATATACATCCGATGTTTTTAAAATATCCGTGCAGCAGAAATTCCAATCGGTGATAAAAAGATATTGGAGATAATAAACAGCCGGGCCGTCAATGCGAATATGAGTATCTCTCCAGTATAATTTTTTCTTGCCGTTATTAATATATTTATCGGATACATTAATTCCTCCGGTAAATGCGGTTTGCCCGTCTATTATTACAATTTTCCTATGATTGCGATAGTTAATACGGTTGGCCAGCAGATAGAAATTAACCTTATGAAAAGGGAAGACTGCTGCACCCGCCTCTTTCATTCTTTTCCTGGTTTCTTTTTTTATAGAAGGGCTGCCAAAATCATCGTAAATAAAACGAACTTCCACACCTTGCTTCAATTTTTGAATTAGGAGTTCAATAATTTGTGTGCCGATGTCATCATACTCATATATATAATACTCCAGGTGTATATGGTGCTTTGCATTACTGATGGCCTGTAGTAATTCAGAAAATTTTTCTTCCCCATTTTTCAGTAGTTTAATTGTATTGTTTTTTGTGAGTGGACTGCCCAAATCCTTTACTAACATCGCAGCCAGTTCGGTATGCTGCTGCACGGATTTATCCTCGTAGGGAACAGCCGTTTCATCATAGCGAACTATGTCTTTTTTTAATTGCTGAAGGATGTTTTCGTTGGCTAAGCTTTTTTTATTATATCGTCTTTTTGTCCAATAATTAATGCCGAAAAGAAGATAAAAACCAATTCCTATTACAGGGATGAAGATGGCAAACAGAAGGTAAGCAAGGGCTTTGTTAGTATGCTTTGTTATCGAAATTATGTGGATACATACTATTATTAAAATAACAACGTAAATGGCAATGGAGAAGATTATCCAGTTCATAAACATTGTTTGAAAGGTTCTTTCTGTTTTTAAATAATCAATTTATAAAGATCGGGTCTGTGTACTCTTCGTAATTTTTTCAAACAGGCCAAACACCTAATTTTCTGTTATTGCATCGCTATCCGGAATTGAGTTATTTTCCGCTTCTTTCTCTGCTGCATATTCTTCTGCCAGCGGCTCTACAAATTCATTCATATAAATTTTAAACAACACAATTATATAATTGACGAGTAGGGGCCCAAAGATTAATCCTATAAAACCAAAAAGCCCTAAGCCTACCAGCACCCCGAGTACGGTGATAACAGGGTGAACATTACCTAATCTTTTCATAATGGTAATACGGGAAATATAGTCCACATTGCCGGTAACAATGATACTGTACAACGCTAAACCAATTGCCATACCTGAATTGCCGGTGGTGTAAGTATAAATAACAAGCGGTATCCACACTATCATAGTACCTACTACGGGAAAGAAGGCAAATATACCGGTGAGAAAACCCCACAAGGCCCATTCCTTTACACCAAAAATAAAATAGCCCAGTGTAGCCGTCAGGCCCTGGATAATGGAAATAAGTGGGATGCTGAGTGCATTGGCCCGTACTAATTTTTTTGTTTCTGCAGCCAGCATGGTGGTGTTGGTATCTTTTAACGGAATGATGCGAAATAATGTTTTTTCCATTTCACGGCCATAGTATAGCATGTAATAAAGAAAAAACAGCATGATGATCAGGTTCGTAAGCAGGTTAGCCGTACTGTTTAACAAAGAAGGGATAAAAGCCGTTAATTGATTAAGAGAATCTGAAAGGGATTTTTCGGAGGCTATGATAATTCCTGTTTTTTCCTGAACCTGTGTCACTGCCTGTTTTATACCGGCAATAGCTGCTGAAGGGTCATTTAAAAGATTATTTACTTTAGGGCTGATAAGCGTAACAGCAAGGTATATTGGTATTCCTAATAACAGAAGATAATAGAGAAGAAAAAGACCTGCTGCCCGGCCTTTCCTCCATTTCTTTTTATAGACTAACTGAAAATAACTGGCCCGGCTTAATATATACAAGGTTACTGCCCCCAATAATCCGGGCATGCAAAAAAACAATTCTTTGATAGCAACCCAGATAAGTGATATCAATGCAGCTAAAAGCAATACCTGCTTGATGCGGTTGTTAAAAGTTATGTTCATCTTATTGTTTTAAGTGCTAAAAGTTAATCATAAAAATAACAACACAAAGCAGATTTAATAATAAAAGAGCTGAATCTTACGATCCAGCCCTTTCCATAGGCTTTAATTAATTAGTATCGTTTGGGCGGTATAGATTGTCGGTCCGGGCCTGCTGAAGACTATTAGGACAATAGTTAAATTTAAATACCAACTTCAACTTGCCCGGACTGACCGTATTTATTAATAATCGCTGTTTAAGCTTCCGGATTATACCCTGATTTTCTTTCCTGTATCTCTGGAATTTTTTTTCTTACAAAATTTGTAATCAGGAACTGTAATGCTGAACCGGTTATTTTTTTGAATAGACCTCCGGATCTACCAACATATATTTTTCTACCAAGAAAACCAGCACCTATTCCAATGGCCGCATTGATGGCGGTCTTGCGTAAATCAGGCGACTGAACAACATCTTTCAATGCACTTCTCAGCATATTGGAAGGGGTGAAGCTTCCTACAATACTAACAGCAGAGAGTTTAAGCTCAGTCATTTGCTGGCTCTGTACTTTTTCTAATTCCAGTATCCTGGCCTGCAGATCATTCATGCTTGAAACAGAAGTAGCCACTATTTAATGATTTTATCTATTATCAGGTTGCTCAATGGGTTTTTTATCCATTTACTCCGGAACAAATACACTAACAAACCAACAAAGGCATAAAAACCACCTACCATAAAGAATCCATAACTGGTTTTTCCCATCTCTGATCCAATCCAAAACGCTATTCCGATACTTAATATCGTAATTGCTGCCACTATAAGTGTAACAATTGCGAATACCGAAATAAGTGATGAAACTGTTTCTGATATTTTTCCTGCAGCCCGGAGTTTCCATAGTTCAACTTTCGTCTCCGCTACATCTCCGGCTTTGGAAATCAGTGTTTCAATATGGTCAATTGTGGATTGCATAGTAAACAGCTTTTATACCTGTTGGTTTGAAAAATTTCCTGTTCATCAGGACATGGCATTCTTCATATCATTTTTTACGCCATCTAACTTTCCTCTTGCTTTGCTGCCAAACTCTTCTACTTCTTCTTTAGCACCTGTATAGGTTTGTTTTACTCCATCAATAAAATCATTGAAAGAGTTTTTTACTGAATCAGTAATGTCGCCTGTTTTGCTGGAAATTTTTTTCCTGGTGTTTGAGCCTTTGTCCGGGGCAAACAAAATACCTGCTAATGCGCCTACTGCGGCACCAGCCAAAAAGCCTACTACTATTTTTGAACTCATAATAAATGGATTTAAATGTTTAGAAATTGTTTTAGCTAAATAAGTAGTTTAAATAATCATGCCAAAGTTTTTCATATTTGGTTCTGTTAAAACAACAGCAGAATTATTTTATAATTTTTTTGTTCTGTAATATTTTTGAGTTGCAGAATCGCTAATGACCAGTAGAGAACGGATATAAATAAGAATAGAAACTGCCAGTAATATGTGTATGGCCGGAGGCAGTTTCAGAATAAAGTATCCGATTATCCATAAGGTGATGACGGTGATGCTGCATAGTAATAATATCTTTTTCATCTTATTTTTGAATTTTTAAAATCTCACATTTTTTTAATCAGGGGTGAACTTCCTGTATTTCTGTTTCTTTAATAGCAACTTCATATTCCTTATCTCTTTGTTGTAAAGGCTGGCTGTTAGTGATACTCTCAGGTGTTTTCACTGACATCCGGCTTTCTTTTACCATTGCAAAACGGATAAAGAAAACAAGTTCAACCAGCAGGGCAATAAGCATATTGCTGGAATGCCCGGAATAAAAAAAGCAGGTTACACACAATGCTAAAAACAATAAGCCCAATATCAAAAGCGGTGTTCTTCTCATAACTAACAGCACAGAATGATTAATTACAGTATAGGAAAAGCTCCTGTTTTTAGATGCCCGTTCCGGCACCTCTTTTTCCAAAAATCAGTGAGATAACGAAAAGAACAAGAAAGATGACAAAAAGGATTTTAGCAATTCCTGCTGCTCCGGCAGCAATGCCGCCAAAACCAAAAACAGCAGCAATAATGGCGATAATCAGGAAGGTTACTGTCCAGCGTAGCATAATGGTCGATTTTAATTTTAATAATAATTGTTTGATGTAATCTTACTCATCAGAATAAATTTTGTGCCACAATTATAATTGCGAATAATATTTACCGGCTGCTGACAAATTGTGTATTTATTTGCCCACTGTGGAAAAATGAACTACACGATGATTTAGAATGAATTGGAATAATAGTTGCCGGGGAATACAGACACTAATTATTCACTCTAATTTTTTTACATGAAGGCAAATATTGGAATATCACAAAAAAATCTTACTTCAGTTAATACACTTTTGAACAGTATATTGGCTGATGCAGTCGTTTTGTATACGAAAACAAGAAAATTTCACTGGAATGTTTCTGGTAATAGTTTTATGGAGCTGCACAAACTGTTTGAAGACCACTATAATAAATTGGAAGCGGCAATTGACGAGATAGCCGAAAGGATTAATAAACTTGGATTTAAAACACCGGGAACAATGGCAGAATTTCTGGAAACCACCTCATTAAAAGAGTCGCCAGGAAAATACCCGGCACAAGCAGACATGATTAAAGAATTGCTGAAGGATCATGAATCTGTGGTAATTGCTCTGCGCAAGGGAATTGATGAGTGTGATGAGAAATTTGGGGATAAGGGTACGGCTGATTTCCTTACCGGTTTAATGCAGAGCCATGAAACGATGGCCTGGACCTTGAGAAGATACCTTGACTAAAGATTGGATGCCTGGTATTAGTTCCTGTATACAGCTGCCGAATAGCTATTTTGCACCTAGATTTAGAAGGAATAATATTTGTAGTTGTAATTTGCAAAATTAAAACAATATGGGAGTAACTCTCAAAAGGACATCAGCAGATAAACGGATCAGGCGGGGTTACGCTTTAGCTTTTTTTCTTTTACTTTTTGGTTATATCGCAACGTTTTATGCTAACAGACAATTGCTAAACCAGTCTGCCAAAGTAGAGCATACCAATAAAGTGATAGCCAGGCTTGAAATTATGCTGTCAAAGATTAAAGATGCTGAAACAGGAATAAGAGGTTACATCATTACCAAAAATCAGGATTTTCTTTCATCCTATTATGAAAGTACTGTAACAACAGATTCGCTCTATCACCTGATAAATGAATTAACAGCTGATAACCGGGAGCAACAGGAACGGCTTATGAACTTGAAATCTGTTATAGATAGACGGGTATCGGTTTTTCCCCTGGTAATAAATGCTTTTAATAGAAGTAACAGAGAAATTAATGATACAGTAAAAAAATTAATGTCTAATGGAAAAAATCTGATGGATTCGCTTCGCTTAAAAGTGGCAATACTTCAAGTTGAAAAAAATAATTTTTTGGTAAAGCGAAATGCAAAACTTAAAAAAACATTTTCTTCAGTTAAAATCATTACTATCATTTCTGTTACACTTGCCTTTATATTAATAGGGTTTGCCTTTTTTACTTATCGGGAAGAGAATAAAGCAAGGAAAAAAGGAGTGAAAGAAATAGATGATTATCAGCAGCAATTAAAAAAACAAATTGATGAATTGCATACAGCCAATATTGAACTTATAAGGATGCGTAGCCAGGAAAAATTTGCTGCTACCGGCCGTATTGCCAGAACCATTGCCCATGAGGTAAGAAACCCCCTTACCAATATTAACCTGGCTGTAGATCAGCTAAAATCTGAAATTGTGATACAGCAGGATGAAACGTCAACAATGCTTTTTAACATGATTAAACGGAATAGTACCCGTATCAATCAGCTTATTTCTGATTTATTAAATTCTACAAAATTTTCTGAATTGACCTATGAAAAAATATCAGTTAATGATTTGCTGGATGAAACGTTGAAGGAGGCGCAGGACAGAATAGCCCTTACGAATGTACAGGTGGTTAAGAAATACAGTACAGATGTTTGTGATATAGTAGTAGATAAAGCGAAAATCAGAATTGCATTGCTCAATATTATCATCAATGCACTGGAAGCAATGGAAAATAAGGAAGAAAGTATACTTACATTGGAAACGAAAGGGGAAAATGATAAATGCAAAGTAGTAATAAGCGATAATGGTGCTGGGTTAGACGCTGATGCCGCTACCCGGTTATTCGAACCTTACTTTACCAGTAAACCTAAAGGCAACGGCTTGGGATTAACCAATACACAAAATATAATTCTCAATCACAAAGGCGAAATTTCTGTAGAAACTAAAAAGGGAAAAGGAACAAGTTTTACAATTTTGCTGAACTTTTCCTCCTGATTTTTTCATTACCAGCAATACTTGTAATTTAATAATTATTTATTTGGGGAATTTATTCTACAATCGGAGGTATTGGGATTGTTTTTCCCCGCATCAGGCTACTAAATCTACAACTTGGTTAATGGTAGCAATGCTGAATGGTTTGGATAGAAAATATTTAATCCCGTTGCTGTAAGCTTTGGATCTGTCTTCGGGAGTATCATGAGCTGTTATCATGATTATCTTTAAGTCGGGGTATTTATAATTTATTTTACTGACAAAATCTATCCCCCGGCCATCTGGTAAATGATTGTCCAGCAATAGTATATCAGGTCTGGTGATGGCCAGCTGCTTTTCAGCTTCTGCCAGAGAATACGAAGTGGTAGTTATAAACCCCCTTTTAGAAAGATTGCGGCTGAGAAAATAACAGATATCTTCCTCATCATCCACTATCAATATTTTTTTCATAGAAGCCATGATTTCTTCTGAATTATTCACGGTAACGGCATTTGACATAAACTAATAAGGCACAAAATGTTTGCCAACCAATAGCTAAGAGGGTTTTCCCCCTGATAACGGCACTCCATTTGTATTAATCGCTTATGAAAAGTACAATTTATTCCTCAAGCTGTTGGAATTATTCTACTGTAAGTTCACAAACCGGGTACAAAATATTCAAAAGTAGTTTGATTACCCTTTTCGATAATTTTATAAAAACAATCTCATGAAAAGAATCCTGATTATTGACGATGACATTGACATGTGTCAGTTGCTTGGTCATTACCTGCAACGTAAAGGATTTGAAACTGATACTGCCAACACCGGTAATAAGGGAATTACTAAGTTCAGTGAAAATAAATTTGATGTGGTGCTATGTGATTTTCGCCTCGGAGATATGGATGGCAGAAAAGTGCTGCAAAAAGTAAAGAGCATAAATCCGGCAGTGGTGGTTATTATTATTACGGGGTATTCAGATGTAAAAATGGCGGTGGAAGTGATGCGCTACGGAGCTTTTGATTATATCACTAAGCCTTTAATACCGGAGGAGGTAATCAATGTCATCAACAAAGGGCTGGATGATTCCGATACATCTCTGGAAACAAGTACTGTTAAAAGTACGGATGCTGCCAATCCGGTTGATAAGAGTTCAATTGCTTCAACAAAAGAATTCCTGGTAGGTATTTCACCCCGCACTGTAGAAGTGTATAAACAAATTGAACTGGTGGCGCCTACCAATTTCAGTGTGATACTCTATGGGGAAAGTGGAACGGGAAAAGAAGTGATTGCTAAAACAATTCACCAGCAAAGTGAAAGAGGCCATAAGCCTTTTGTTGCCGTTGACTGTGGTACCTTATCAAGAGAGTTAGTCGCCAGTGAATTATTTGGTCATATAAAAGGTTCGTTCACTGGTGCCCTTGCCGATAAAGAAGGACTTTTTCAGGCAGCTAATGGAGGTACTTTATTTTTAGATGAAGTAACAAATTTACCGCTTGATGTACAGGCTACTTTATTACGGGTTATCCAAGAAAGAAAATTCAGGCAGGTTGGCAGTACTAAAGATATTGCAACAGATGTAAGAGTCATTGTTGCTTCACATGAAAACCTGCAGGATGCCTACCAGAAAGGAAAATTCAGGGAAGATTTATATCACCGTTTCAATGAGTTTTCAATTTCGATTCCACCGCTGCGGGAAAGAAAAGAGGATATTGTCTTATTCTCCGGATTTTTTCTTGAAAAAGTTTGCCTGGAATTGGATAGAAAGCTGGATGGATTTGATGAGGAAGTGGTACAGCTTTTTTCAAATTATGACTGGCCCGGTAACGTACGGGAATTGAGGAATGTTATCCGCCGCACAGGTTTATTGTCTATGTCCGGAAAAATCACCACCAATGTTTTACCCTGGGAAATAATTGGCAACCCTGCGAAGCCAGTAAGTGTTCCTATTGAGCAAACAAATTATTTATCGGTGAAACCACCCGGAACAGACCTTAAAGATGCTGCCTCACAAGCAGAATACGAAACAATAATGAATGTACTGAAGCAGGTGAAGTTCAATAAAACAAAAGCTGCAGAGATGCTTAAGATTGACAGGAAGACATTATATAATAAAATCAGGAATTATGAAGAGTCAAACACACTGAAGGAATAAAAGAAGGTTTTTAAATATATCTCCTTAGCCTGTAGCCATACTTCAACGTATGGCTTTTTTTTCACTTTACCCGAAATGAGTAGCTGAATAATAAACAGATTCACAATATGCGGAAATAAATGCTCACTAATAAACATTTCATAGGCTTAAAAGGCGGGCATGCGAATTGAATGATGAATAGAATATTATTCTAAAAAATCAAAAAAATGGAAGAAGTACTTATTGAAGCTACCAGGCTCCGGCCAAAGACAGAACGTACAATAGATGCGCCACTGGTTAAAATTGACATTCCTTCTTTTATCAAACAGCTCACATCAGAAAAGTCTTGGAAAAAGAAAGACAGGAATTCCATTACGGTTTTTAAATCAACTGGTATTTCTATAGTGTTAGTGGCATTGCATAAAGGAGCTGAAATGGCCAAACATACAACAGAAGGATTGATTAATGTGCAGGTGCAGGAAGGCGAAATTAAATTCAAAACAAATGACCAATCAGTTAAATTAAGGAAAGGGCATATGCTGACATTATATGGTGGAATCCCTCATAGCATACAAGCTAAAAAGGCGGCAATTTTTTTATTAACAATTACAGTTGTTGCTGGCGAGAATCATAAAAGCGATGCAATCGTGGAACAAAATGGAGTTAATGGAAAACCAGTTATCAGAGAAACGGCTTAGCCAATGTCGACTTTTAAATCAGGCTTTATTTATTATTAAAAAACTATAAATTTTCTCACCAGATTCTTTAACATTCTAAAATTATTTATTATGCCGTTACTTACTATTTTACTCGTACTGATTGTTGTTGGTGTTCTTTTATGGCTTATAAACAATTATATCCCCATGGATCGAAAGATCAAAAATATTCTGAACGTAGTGGTGGTAATAATTGTTATTTTTTGGCTGCTAAAAGCGTTTGGACTTTTAGATTCTTTAAAAGGCATTCGTATATAAAAGTAAGATTGCTATAATTCAGCAAACCAATAAAAATGAATATTAAAAGAATTTTTGGAGTATTACTAACTGTACTGGGGATTGCCGGCCTTATCTATGCTGCCGCTCTGTTTGTCAATAACTCGGGAGGTGCACGGGGGATTAAAATACTTGTTATTTATGGAATACTCGGTATTGTTTTTTTTATTGCCGGCATTGGTCTGGTAAGAACAATAAATGACGAATCATAATCATCAATGATTCAACTCTTTTCTGAATTTAATTAATAGTTTATCGTTTGTGTCTTTTGCCTAGCGAAAACTCATTAAATAAATACAATGAAATTATTTACAACTTTTCGATTTGTATTTGCAACGCTTTTAGCAACTGGTTTTCTGATTTCTGCATTTATCCTTCTTTATAGTTATTTATCTGATAATGAAGTAAAAGGCAATTTATTGGAAAGCACATCTGTCAACAGTGTTTCTTCTGCTGAATCTATGGGTAAGGCCAATTCTAATCAGCGATTAACAGATACTCCTGCTGATAGTAAGGGAAAACAATTCCCCCCCAATAAAAAATGGTAAGGACATGGATAAATTCAGGTAGTAAAAGGTGCAGAAGTGCAATTTGAGATGGCACTAGGTTTGTAAATTAAAAATTAATCATAGAAAAATCATTTTAAAACTTTATTAAAATAGTTTATTTAAACACACATAAAAAAAATATTATGAAACAAGTTGCAATTTATTTATTAAGTTTCTTTACTGCACTTTCAGTGCATGCACATCAAACCATAACGGGAAGTAATGTAACCATAACAGTTAATAGTAACAAGGGTTTGCAAGTATACATTGATAGTAAGGACTATAACCTTGTGAACGCAGCAACAAATAATATTAAAGCAACAATAACTGTTAATAACATGGAAATAGGCCAGCATAGCTTATTATTTGTGTTGACAAATCCAAATAAGTCCGGTTCAGAAAGGATCAATACAGTATTTAATTTGCGGTATGGTTATGATATGAATATCAAATTAAATGGAAACGGAAGTTTGGAATTAATAGAAATAAAGAGGACGGGCATTTCAGATAATCACATTCCAATGAATACTGCTGATTTTAATTATTTATTGAGAAATGTAAGAAATCAACGATCAAATAATGGCCGGAGAACTATTATAGTCACAGCACTTAACACCTCAAATAATTATTTTACTACTTCCCAGATTTTGCAGTTACTCCGGTTAATTAATTCTGAAAATTACCGGCTGGAGCTGGCAAAGCTATCATACCCAAAAGTAACAGACCAGAATAATTTTAACCAAATATATGACCTGCTTAATAGCCAGGCCAGCATAAATAATTTAGAGGAGTTTGTAAACAGCTACACAGACGACAGCGATATTAAAACCGCTATGTCAGATGCTGAGTTTTCATCTTTTTATCAAACTATTCAGCAACAATGGCCCGTCAGTGCACAGGTTAGTTCATTAGCAAATGGATTTAATAATACAAATAATGGTTTTACAACATACCAGGCAAGTCAACTGATTCAATTGGTAAGTGCAGAGAGCAGCAGACTACAATTAGCCAAGCTTTCCTATAGAAGTATTGTAGACCCCAATAATTTCAGTCAGATTTATACACTTTTAAGCAGTCAATCTGCCAAAAGTGAATTAGCAGCTTATGTCGCTGATTATAACGACGACAGCAATCCTTCTATTGCCATGTCTGATGCAGAATTTAATACACTGTACAGAACTATTCAGCAACAATGGCCAGTGAGTTCACAGGTTAGTTCATTATCCAATGCCTTTAATAATACCAATTACCATTTCACCGTATACCAGGCAAGTCAACTGATTCAATTAGTGAGTGCAGAGAATAGCAGGTTGCAATTAGCCAAGCTTTCCTATCGAAGTATTATAGATCGTAATAATTTTAACCAGATTTATAATTTATTGAATAGTCAATCCAGCAAAAACGAATTAGCAGCTTACATAAATAATTACGGCGGGGATGTTAATCCGCATATAGCTATGACTGATGCTAATTTTAACTCATTATATCAGAGCATTCAGAGTCAATGGCCTGTTGCTACTCAAATGAGCAACCTGGTTAGTACTTTTAATAATACCAATTACTATTTTTCAACTTACCAGGCCAGTCGCCTGATTCAGCTTGTAGAAGGTGAAAGCAACAGATTGCAATTGGCTAAACTATCTTATCGAAGTATAACGGACCCTACTAATTTCAGACAGATAGTTGATTTGTTAAGCACACAATCAGCCAAAAATGAACTGGCGGCATATGTAAATAATTATTCAGGTGGTGGCATTGGTTATAAAATACCTATGACTGATGCCGACTTTAATATTTTCTATCAAACACTCGAGGCACAATTTCTGCCTGGCGAACAAATGGTTTCACTCACCAATGCGTTTAACAATACCAGCTATAATTTTACAACAGCACAGGTAAAGAAATTAGTGCCATTAGTGTCTTATGAAAGTAACCGTCTTCAGTTGATCAAATTATCTTATCGCACAATAACAGACAGGAATAATTTTTATCAATTGTATGATTTGCTGAACAGCCAGTCAAGCAAGGATGAACTGGATGTTTATGTTAAGGCTTATCGGGATTAATTTTAGAAGATGCAATTATAAAGCAGTCCGTGAACTTATAGCAGTTTAATTGTGTAGGCCTGATTATTGCTACAGAGAACATGAAGAAATGCTTCAGGAGAGTTATTTAATATACCAGTTAAGATAATAGTATAGAATAAATAGGAAAACTGTAACGAAGACATTTATTCTGTTGACACTTACTGCTAAATGGTCAGGTATGAGTATCCTTTAAGGTAGTATCACTTTTTAGTAACCAGCTAAAAACCAAAAAATGGAAATTACCGAAATTGAAAAATCAAAAGCACACATCATTGTTGAGATTATTGAATACATCCCCAATTCGGTAGTTATAAAAACTATTCTCAAAAAATCAACCGGAAATATCAGCGTCATGTCATTTGACAATGGTGAAGGGCTAACTGAGAAAACCACCCCTTTTGATACTTTTGCCCAAATTATAGAAGGGAAAGCGGAGATAGTAATTAAGGGACAATCTAATTTCCTGACTACCGGCCAGTCAATTGTTATACCTGCCTTTCAGCCGAATTTTATAAAACCAAATGGACGGTTTAAAATGATTCTGACAGTAATAAAAGGCGGGGAGGAGTAAAGTTTGGTAATGATAATATTATAAGTTACTTCGCTAAAGTACTAAATGCCATTACATACTATTGTTATGGCATTTTTATTTCTTCATCACTAACAGGTTTAGAAAAAGCCGAGCCAATGTTTTGCATTAAACTGGATAAGGGGCCTTCCATTTTATTAGTCTTATCATCCAGCGTAGTATCGTGTAATAATTCACCCATGTTTAATTCGGCAGGCAGATACAACAGTATATTATTGGTTTGATTGCTGAAAAATGTTTTTACATCTTTTATTGCAGCATCAGCAGATAAATTTTCTTTTACCACTTTCACTGCTTCATCGGCTATCGCATTCATCTTTGCCACCGGGTCCTGGTTGGACTGTTTAGCATATGCTGAAATTTTTTGAATTGCCTCTTTTTTATTTTCGTCAAAAATTTTGCTTACCCAACTTGAGGAATTATTACCCCGTAAAAAATCTTCTGCCCCGTCATCTGATTGTACATATTTCGACAAGCCGGTCAATACTGCAGGTATAGCCGCCTGGCTAAATTTATGTTCGTCCGGCGTTTTATCATCTGCCACCACCTGTTGTGTGTTTGGATCTATCTTTTGTAAGGCAGGATAGCCCAGATTTTGTTGTATAGTTTCTAAAAGATTAATTGACATATTTAATTGGTTTATTGATGTATTAAAAATTCTCCTGTAGTTAGGGGTTGAAAAATCATGCCAACAAATAACTGCAAAAATGAACGGAAGATTCTTTTGCCTTTCTTCCGCAATACAGAACTATCCGGAGAACCGGCGGACAACTACTATTCAACCAAGCCCCATAGAGGTTAGTATGGAGGAATAAAAAAGGCCAGCAGATGCTGGCCGGTTGAAAATATTTTTACCCAAAATCATACAAGCAACAAAGTTTTGGTTATAACCAGGGTTGCTTAATTCTGTTTGTATTATGCAACATAAACTTCAGTGGCATCCGGTATCATGTACGCTACCGCAAAGGCTAACATGGATAATATAAGTCCATACATAAAAACATTATAAGCAATACGCAGATAACGATACTTTTTTGCCAGCACCACTCCAAGAAAATAATTATCCTTAATCATGCTGCTGTTCATGTAGTATTTGTCATTTAGCATTTCCGTCATGCCCCAGTCGTAATCGGGCAGGCTCATATTATGAAAGTTGCCAAAGAATAACAGGTTGGTCCTTTTTGCTGCAATGTCTTCCCGGGTAAAAGTGCCGCCGGATACGTTGGGCCGGGTAGCCAATATGCCAAAAACAATGGAGGATACACATACGATTACAATTACGGCAATGGGAATCTGGAGAGTTGGGTCTGTTTGTAACCGGGGAAACAAAGCAGATATGATGATGGAAAGGATAATAGAATTAACGGAGATAAGAATATTGGCTTTAGAGTCCGCCATCTGGCTCAGTGCCGAATGGTTTTGTGCCATAATACGAAAAACTGTTGCCATGCCTCTTTCCGACTGGCTTTCTTTTTCCTTTTTTTTCTTAGCGTCTGTTGCTTCTTTAGCAGCCTCCGCTACTTTATCTTTATCTTTTTGTTTTTCCTTATCTTTTTTTTCGGGTTTCATGTCATCATTTTTTTTATCTTTTTGTTTTAATTCGGCAAGATGTAATTCTTTTACTGGCTGTAGTTTTTCTTTTCCATAAACGGTCTTGTATGTATGTCCTTCCAGGAAACGAATATTTATTTTGCGCCAATCTTTTTTTGAAATGTCTCTTCCGCTAAATTCTTTGTACTCTTCCCGCAGCAAACTGTTTTTTTCTTTAAAATCATCGGTGCCGAGATGAAATAAATCGGCATCACATATTATCCGCTCAATAGTAGTGGCAGGGCTTTGCGGTATCCGGGTGGCATTAATGCAGCCAATCACTTTATTTTTCAACTCCTCGCTGGCAGCATGGCCACTTAAAAATTCAGTGGCTAATTCTATACTCCGGCTTTCATGGTCATTAGCTATGCCATTGGTGTAGCCGGTATCATGAAACCAAGCAGCCAGCACCACGGCAAACCGGTCATTATCTGATAACTGGTGATATTCGGCCAGCTTTTCACAGGCCGCCACCACTTCTTCTGTGTGCTGAAGTGTGTGAAACCTGATACTTTTGCTAAGTTTGTTTGATAATAGGTCTGTTACAAGTGTCCGGGCCTCCTGTAAAAGGGCTAATTGATTTTCCGACATGCTATAAAGGTAACTTTTGATAAATTTAAACAAAATAAGAATAATGAGATTTTTAAATTTTTCGGTGCGGTTTGTTTGGGTGGCTGTGTTGCTGATGGTTATAAACGCCGGTTGCCGCCACAAAAAAAGGATACTGAAATCCCCTCCGCATTATAATTTTTCTACGCCACTGACAGATAAACTTGACCTGAAGCTTCAAGAAATATCCGGAATCACCTGGGACTCTAAAAACAATGTCTTTCTGGCCGTAGATGACGGTTCCGACAAACTTTTTTTCCTGGATAAAGAAACTAAACTGATTATTGCTGAATACGTTTTTGGTGACAAAGGTGATTATGAAGATGTAGCCATCCTCAACGGAACACCCTATATTTTACGGAGCGATGGGATGATTACCAAATTTATAAAAGACAGTACAGGCAAAACTTTTGGGCTGGAGGCCGGAACAATAAGCCTTACAGGTACTAATGATTTTGAAACCTTATACAGCGACCCGGCCCGTAATGCATTAGTGCTTATTTGTAAAAACTGCGAAATGGATGATGATAAATCTGTAAGTGCATTTGCTTTTTACCCGGATTCAATCGGCTTTGATAATAAACCTCTATATACAATTGATGCGGCAAAAGTGACTGGGCTGTCACCTTTCAAAACTTCGAAACTACAACCTTCGGCCGCCGCCATTAATCCTTTGACGCAACAACTGTTTATTCTTTCCTCAGCGAGTCACCAATTAGTGATAGCCGACCTGAATGGCAAAGTAGCATCAGTACATAAACTTTCTCCCAAACTATTTCCACAACCGGAGGGAATAACTTTCAAGGAAAAAGGAGATATGTATATTTCCAATGAAGGAATAACCACAAAAGCCAACCTGCTGAAATTTGTTTACGTTGCTGTCAGTGATAGTGAGAAAGTACAAATTGGTAAGGCAGGTTACAATTTTTTAACCCCTGATGAAAAAGTGGAATTGGGAAAACACATGCATGAAATTTCCGGGATGGCATACATGCCCGGAAGAGACATGATCCTGGCAGAAAATGATGAGAAGGGTGACATTTTTGTTCTTGACTTTAAAAACAAAAATGATAATAATGGAAAAATAAAGTTTGGGGGTAAGGCGGATTATGAAGACATTGTTTATACTGACACAGCCGTGTATATGCTAATAAGCACAGGTTCGGTATTGCAGGTAAAAACAACGGATAGTTCATTTGCCACTCAGGAATTTGTACTGAACAAAGAGGGTGCTAATGAATTTGAGGCTATGTATCTTGATGCCGACGGCCATTCATTAATACTGCTTTGCAAGGACTGTGCAAAAGAAAAAAATGAGATACGGGTAGCCCACCGGTTTGATCTGGCCACCCATACTTTTGCTTCCGAACCTGCTTACACTATTGACATAGCCGACATAAAGAAAATATTGAATGATGAGGAAGCAGAATTCAAACCGTCAGCAGCTGGTATCAATCCGGTAAACGGCAAATTATATATTGTAGCATCAGTAGGAAAACTGCTGGTGGTGGCGGATAAAAATGGAAAAATTGAACAGGTTTTCCGGCTTGACCCGGTGATGTACAACCAGCCGGAAGGAATGACCTTTGCACCCAACGGAGATTTATATATATCCAATGAAGGTGGTGAAGGAATAGCTACTATTCTGAAGTTTGTATATAAAAAGTAGAAAGCATTATTTCTTTACAACTGCTGCTTCTTTTTTATCTATAAACCATAAACATAAATCGAGCCATACAAAGCCTATACAAATCCCTGCTATTACATCAGTGGCATAATGCACCCGCAGGTAAATACGGCTAAACCCGATGGCCGCAATGACAAGCAATAATAAAAAGACGACTATTCGCCGGATCCATTTACCAGGGATATAAATCGTGGCGTACCAGATCAGTA